>CAYVFJ010000277.1:0-5905 GCA_964450905.1 uncultured Verrucomicrobiota bacterium | reverse complement strand
GTAAGATATTCTTTACGAAGCACACGCCGGGCTGTTAACGCAAGGCCTTCGACAGTAGAACCGGTTGGAGTGCCGAGCTTTTCATGAAATGTCTGGTCAATATCCTCTTTTGTAAGGTGCATCACAGGGGTCACGATATGATAGGGATGCTCATGGCGAAGTTGAACAATATATTCGCCCAAATCGGATTCAATCGGAGTGATGGCGTGCTTTTCGAGGAAAGCATTGAGATGAATTTCTTCGGTGACCATCGACTTTGATTTAACAACTCGGGTGACATGATGCATTCGGCAAAGATCAAGAATGATGGATTGAGCTTCAACGGCGTCTTCCGCCCAATGAACCACGGTTCCGCGCGCTGTTGTATGATGCTCGAATTCTTCAAGATAACGATCCAGATGATTGATGGCTTCCCATTTTCGATCACGAGCAAGATCCCGTCCATAGTTCCAATCTATGAAATGCGATTTGGTCTCAGCCACTTTGGTTGAATAGGTGTGGATGGCTTTCTGAATCACGCTACGATGACGCAGATCCGCTGTTTTTTCTTTAGAGTCACGGACGAATTGATGGGCGTAAGACACAAATAGGTGGAGTTAGAAATTTATTTAGATGCAAGAACTTGTGCAATATGCAAAGTCTGGATTTTGGAATGACGCTTTTCCAGAAGACCGCGAATTTGCATGAGACAACTGGAATCACCGCTGACCACGTATTCTGCTCCACATTGTTCGATTGAATCGATTTTTACCTCATCCATCGCCACGGAAATTTCAGGAAATTTCACAGAGAAAGTTCCTCCAAAACCACAGCATGTTTCGCATTCTTTCATTTCTATCAACTCAAGCCCATGCACTGCCCGCAATAATTGGCGCGGTTCATTCTTAAGACGCAGTTCACGTAAACCATGACATGCATCATGCCAAGTGACCTTCCCCTCAAAATGTGCTCCCACATCGATGACCCCCAATTTGCGAACAAGAAATTCTGTAAATTCGAATGTTTTCGCGGCGATTTTAGCTGCAGATTTAAAATCGGATGTATCATGGAAAATTTCGGGATAAAACTTACGGATCATGGTGCTGCATGAACCTGAAGGACAAACAATCACTTCTGCATCCTCAAAAATATCAAGAAATCGGGAAGCTACCTCACGCGCCTCATTCCAATATCCCGAGTTAAAAGCAGGCTGTCCACAACAGGTTTGTGCGGAAGGAAATTCTACTTCGTGCCCCAACCTTTCAAGCACCTCAACCACACTGATGGCCGCTTTAGGAAAAAGCTGATCCACGTAACAAGGAACAAAAAGTGAAATTCTCAAGCGTTAAAGAATTTTATCCGCAGCCAGCGCTCCAGCCGCAGTCTGTACATGCCATACACGAGCCTGTTTGTCGTAGTTGACTGCTTCCGCAGGTAGGGCATTCTGTGTATTTACCTATGGAAATACTGGCCATGACAGGTGTGTTGAAACGGGGTTTAGCAAGAGAAAGCGCGTGATCCTCATGATTCTGAGAGCTTATTTCATGACCATTTTTACCGGAGTTTCCATTTTGAAAAGAGGAGGTTTCTTTTGGAAACTCATGAAGATTGGGGGATGATGGTTCATCAAAATTCAATTTGGCTTGGTTTCTTTCTTCGTAGATTTTTTCAAGATATCGGATGACATAATCCACCACCGATTCGGCGGTGGGAATCTGTGGATTATCGACAAATCCAGCGGGCTCAAAACGGGTGTGTTTAAAGCTTTGAGAGATTTCTGAAAATGGAATGCCATGTTGAATGGCCAACGATAAGAACTTTGCAAAAACCCCTGCCATACCAGAAACAAAAGATCCTTCCTTATTCATAGTTAAAAAGATTTCACAAGGAGTATTATCTTCATAACAATTCACGGTAAGATATCCTTTGTGAGATCCCTGAATGGTAAACTGATGAGTTTCTCCTGTGCGACGTTTGGGTGGACGACGGCGAATAACGAGCGAAGTGGGCAGCTTATCTTTTCTAAGTTCTTGAAGTTCCACGTTTCTGGCATGAAGAAGTTCTTCAAGTTCTTTGATACATCCCTGCGATGTCTTAAGTTCTTCTCGCAACGTGATTTCTTCGCTTACTTTGGATTTAGCCCCGGTTGACATAGGAGCGACTCCTTTCGAGCCATCTCGATAAATAGCCACCGATTTTACGCCTAATTTCCAAGCGTGAATATAAATCTGTTCAATATCTTCCACGGCAGCGCTATGAGGTAAATTCACTGTTTTGGAAATGGCTCCGCTAATCCAACGTTGAGCGTAACCCATCATTTCAATGTGAGCCACGGGACGGATGAATTGTTTGCCGTTGCCACACGGATTCGCGCAGTTAAAGATATGGAGATGTTCTTCGCGAATGTGAGGAGCTCCTTCAATGCAAAATCGACCACAGATGACATGGGTTGATTCAGCAATCTCAGTTTCATTGAAACCAAGACTAGAAAGGAGATCAAATTGTTTGTCGTTATAAACTTCGGCTTTAAATCCTAATCGTTGAAGGGTTTCCTCACCAAGAGTCCATACATTGATGACATGCTTCAAAGAGGAAGTGTTCGCGATGGCTTTTTCGAGTTTAGCCAGATCAAGATCTGTGAACCCTTTTGTTTTCAATGAATTCCAATGGATCGGACAAGGGCTTTGAAGGGTCATGGTTCCTGCCATGTAGGTAAAAATATCTTTGGCCTGTGATTTGGTGTAACCCAGTTTCATCAAAGCGCGGGGGACCATTTGATTAATCATCTTGAGATAACCGCCGCCGGAGCAGCTCTTGAATTTTACTAACGCAAAATCGGGTTCGATCCCTGTGGTATCGCAATCCATTAAGAAAGAAATGGTTCCCGTTGGAGCGATCACCGTAGCTTGGGCGTTGCGATAACCATGTTTTTTACCTGACTGATAACATTCTTCCCAAATCTTTTCTGAAAGACGCGCCTCATTTTCAAATAAAGGATTGCTCGAACGGATTTCCTGAACCAAAGCGGAAGCTAAATCTTTGTGCTTCTTGATCACATGAAGCATCGGATTTCGATTTCTCGGAAAATCTTGAAAAGGACCAACCACACTTGCAATTTTGGATGACCTCAAATAGGCTTCGCCCGTCATGATCCCTGTTAAAGCGCCCACCCATTGTCGGCCTAAATCGGAGTCGTATGGAATCGCCATCGCCATCAAAAGCGCCCCTACGTCTGCATATCCGAGACCGATGGTCCGATAGGCATGACTCATTTCACAGATTTTAGCAGTTGGATAACAAGCATTATCCACAATCAATTCTTGAGCGAGGAAAAAGATACGCACCGCGGCACGATAAGCTTCCGTGTCGAATTGATCTTTTTCATTCAAAAACTTAGTAAGCCGTAGAGAGGCAAGATTACATGCCGTGTTATCTAAGAAAAAGTATTCACTACAAGGATTGGAAGCATTGATTCGCCCGGCATTAGGGCAAGTATGCCATTCGTTCGAGAGATCATCATATTGAATGCCAGGTTCCGCATTTTCCCAAGCGCTTTGAGCCATCTCTCGCATTAAATCACGCGCGCGATATTTCTCACAAGGTTGACCATCCTTCACTCGGCGCGTCCAAAATTCGCCGTCGTTTTCTACCGATTCCATGAACTCTTTGGTCACGCGCACCGATTGATTGGAATTTTGAAATCGAACCGTATCGTGGTAAATCAAACCGTCCATGTTCGCTGGGTAACCATGTTGTTGAGTAAGGATTTGAGCAATATCTTCTTGCTTTTTCTTGGCCCAAATAAATTCGCGAATGTCCGGATGAGTGACATTAAGAATATCCATCTTCGCTGCCCGTCGTGTTTTGCCGCCACTTTTAATCGCGCCAGCCACGCTATCAAAGATTCGCATAAAGGAAAGAGGTCCACTGGCCATTCCGCCACCCGACACGGCCTCTTTCGAGGAGCGAAGCGAAGAATAGTTGGTGCCAGTCCCAGAGCCAAACTTGAAGAGCCGCCCCTCCTTAACCGCATGCTCCAAAATACTTTCCATATCATCCTGAATATCCATGATGAAACAGGCGGAACACTGCGGATAATGATAAGAACCAGGAGATTTTTTGGCTTTACCGGTCTTGCGATCGTAATAAAAACCAGTCGCTTCGCCATCTTTCACTTTCCGATGATGCCATAGTCCGCAGTTAAACCAAACCGGACTATTAAAAGCTCCATATTGATGAACCAATAACCATGTCAACTCTTCTTCAAATATTTGAGCGTCCTTTTTGGTCGCAAAAATGCAATCGATGGTCTCACCCCAATGACGGATTGTTTGGACCACGCGATCAATTAAATCTTTGATCGAGTTCTCACGTTGACCAGGAATTTGATGATCTCCATAAAAATATTTGCTGGCGGCAATTTTAACAGCCGTGGGAGACCAAAAATCAGGATGTTCCACTCCGCGTTGAACAAAGATCGTTTCTCCTCGGTCGCTGACAATGGAGATATCCGTTTTTTGCCATGTGATTTCGTCATAAGGATGAACTCCTTCGCGAGTAAAATATCGAGGGAAAGCAAGACCTTTTGCAGATTTAGATGGCTTGCGTGTGATGGAACGTTTTTTTGAGAAACCGGTTTTTGAGATAAAGATGCTCATAAATTTATTCTTGTTGGTTGACGGAGCTTTTGATGACCATACCTCCTTCTTTAAAAGAACGATCTAACAAAAATGGCAAACAAATTCTACATCCGGACGAAAAAAAATTTTTGGTCGTCGAGATTTTTATCCATCTAACCCGTCCGCACGGGGCGCGACTCGGTTTCGTGTTTGGATCCATCCACGTTGACGCGCGATGAGGCGAAGTTGATTGATAAGAAGCCAGTAAGTTTTTTTTAGACATTCCAAATTTCCCATCGGACGGGATACATTCTGAATTTTTCCCTCGCGAATGGCGGTAAAGACATCCTTTTGAGTGAGTTTTGCATCCAGCAAACAATAATGATCTTTCATCCATTTTAAACGGTGTGTGTCCGAACAAGCGATCATGGGTTTGCCAAGTCGCCGAGCAACCATGGTTGCTTTGACATTAGGATTACACCAGGAAGTGTAAAAGTGACAGAATTCCACGGCATCGAAAGCTTCCGCGTATTTTTCCAGTTTGCTCCCTATGCACTGTCTTAAAACATAAAATGGATGAGGCGCGATCACTAACAAATCGTTGCCCCGTTCTTTTTTGAATGCGACTAGATCTGAGAGAGTTTTCAGACGGGCCAAATCTTTTTGATCCACACCTAGCAAGAGAATTTCATGATGGTCCAAATAAATTTCAATTCCTGGGATCAGCAGAATTTCGCGTGCGATTGCGTAGTCACGTAGTTCCTGTGGACAATAAAGGCGGCCATGCAGGGTCAACGCTAAAACTTGATAATTTAATGAGGCGGCATGATCTATCAAGTCGAAAGCATCGTGCTCAAGAACGTCCATGGGATCCTCCAGGCTGTGTAGATGAAAATCAGCTTTTAGCATAGTGAATGGAAGCTCAACATGTTTGATGCTGAAAGCGATACTTTAAAAACCATTCTTTTTTGCCTTTTTTTAAGGAAACAAGTTTCGCATGAGCGGCCTCTTTAAGATACGAAAAACCTATGCCATCCACAAGGGTAGGAGCCGTTTTCCCCCCCACAATATGAGAACATACAGTGAGATAAAGTTCATCGACCACGCCTGCCCTAAAGAAGGCATCATTGAGAGTCGGTCCCCCTTCGCACAAAACAGTCCGAACATGATATTCCTTTCTGAGGATAGAAAGTAAACGGCAAATGTCTACTTCGCGACGCCCACAAACCATGAGATGTCCACGTTGAGAGAATTGCGAACGGCGAGATAAGGGAGCCGATTCGCAGCAAACAATCAAAAGAGGCGAA
>CAYVFJ010000276.1:0-3302 GCA_964450905.1 uncultured Verrucomicrobiota bacterium | reverse complement strand
CTTTTACAGCTTTAAGTCGTCATATTGCTCAATCGGGATGTGTGGGAAAAGAGAGATGGGAAGTGATTTATAATGGAGTTCGTATAGATCGTTATCAATTTTGTGAATCTGTTCCCGGAGATGCTCCTTTAATTTTTTTGGGACGTCTCGAACGAATTAAAGGGCCTCATCATGCAATTGCAGTGGCAAAAAAATGTGGACGAAAATTAATTCTTGCAGGGAATAAAGCTGAATCCGGACCGGAAGCTAATTATTTTGAAAAAGAGATAGTCCCTCATTTAGATGGATCAATGATCCAATATGTGGGCCCGGTAGATGACGCTAAAAAAAATGAATTGTTAGGCCAAGCAGCAGCTTTGCTTTTTCCAATCGAATGGGAAGAACCTTTTGGAATTGTGATGACCGAGGCATTAGCTTGTGGAGTGCCTGTTATTGCCTTAAATCGAGGAGCTGTGACAGAAATTCTTGTACATGGTGTTACAGGATGGATTGCTGATAATGTTGATGGTTTGGCTGAAGGAGTTCAGTCTCTCCATCAATTGAATCGGTTAGAATGCAGAAAGACAGTAGAAGAGAAATTTTCATCGAAAATTATTGTTGAACAATATCTTCAGCTCTACGAAGAGGTGATTCATCAACAAAGATTCTGAAATTATGCTTCGAAGACGATATCTTAATCCTGTACGCTCAATTTTATTTGCTCTACCCAAGGGCACATGTTTACCTGTTTTAACTGGAAGCAATCAGGGTTTGCATTGGTATCTTCATTCTTTTCTTTTAAGTGGTTGGGGAGGATGGTTTGAAAGAAAGGTGCAGGTTTGTTTTGAACAGCACATTAAACCTGGAATGGTGGTTTATGATTGTGGAGCAGCAGCAGGTTTTTTTTACATTGTTGGCAGCTCGATTGACTCAAAATCCATCTTTAGTTGTAGCTATTGAACCTTCGCCTTCACGAAGAAATTGGTTACATAAGAATCTTCAACGTAATAAGTTAGATAGAGTTCGAGTTCTTGACGTGGCTATTGCAGATCATCCAGGTAAAAGATTGTTTTTGGACCGAGCAACCTCACCGTCTGGAGGAGCATTTTCAGAGAAAGGAAATATTGAGGTTCAAGTCGAAACCCTTGATACGCTTTCGAGAGAATGGCAAAAGCCTGATTTTATTAAAATCGACGTTGAAACAGCAGAAGAAAAAGTTTTGAAAGGTGCTAAGACTCTACTGGCAACCAAACGGCCTATGATCTGTTTATCCTGTCATGGAGGTCCACTATTTCCAGCATGTAAAAAAATCTTAGATTCTTTTGGATATCAGTTTAAATTGATTGAAGGAAATCTGGAATTTGGCACCACCTTGTGGTCACCTTCATGATTCTTTCGACAAAAAATAAAAATTCTTTTCGTCGAGTATGGATTGTTTCTGCACATTTTCCACCTTCCAATCTTGCTTCAGTGCATCGAGCACGATTATTAGCTAATCATCTAGCTGACTATGGATGGAACCCTACTGTGCTTGCAGTCCATCCACGATTTTATGAAGAAGATTTAGATCCCGATTTAGAAAAGCTTGTTCATCGGTCTGTTAGAGTAATAAGTGTTGGAGCTTTTCCACAACACTTTGCTCGCCCTTTAGGGTTTGGAGACATTGGAATTCGAGGACT
Organism: uncultured Verrucomicrobiota bacterium; assembly: GCA_964450905.1. Taxonomy (GTDB): domain Bacteria; phylum Verrucomicrobiota; class Verrucomicrobiia; order JABWAM01; family JABWAM01; genus CAYVFJ01. The sequence goes on along the minus strand of CAYVFJ010000276.1, from coordinate 1,644 downwards.
GATTCCTCTCTATCAAAGATTATCTAAAGCGATACGAGAAAAAGAAGTCGATTTAATTCATATTATGATCCCTTCTAATTATCAAGCTCTTTTAGGAAGATGGCTATGGGAACGTCATCGAATTCCTTATATTATTGATTATATTGATCCGTGGATTCATGAGTCGGATCTAGCAGATCGTTTTCTTAGCAAATCATGGGGATCTCAATTTTTAGCTCAAAAGTTGGAACCGATTGCTGTGGCACAAGCCAGCGGCCTTAGCGGTGTCACTGAAGGATATTTCGCGGGAGTCGTTCAGCGTAATCCGCATCTATCCGAAATTCCAAAATTAGCGTTTCAGTATGGCTGTTCGAAACAAGATCATGAAATAGCACTACAATTATCATTACCCCTTCGACGAATAGAAAAGAATTCCGAAGTCATCCAGATTATTTATGCAGGCGCTTTTCTTCCTAAAGCAGTGCAACCGATGTGTGCGCTTTTACGTGCTCTAGTCATTCACGCTTCGATATTAGGAAATCGGCCTATCCGTTTGATTTGTTTAGGAACGGGTAAATCTCCTGATGATACGAAGGGATATCGGGTTCTTCCTTTGGCACGTGAATTAAAGGCAGAGTTATATCTTCGTGAGTATCCTGAACGTCATCCCTATTTGGAAGTATTAGCCACTTTAGCTGCGGCGGACGGAATTGTTATTGTAGGTTCTACAGAATCTCACTATTCACCCTCCAAACTTTTTCAATCCGTTCTTTCAAAACGTCCCATCCTCGCTCTTTTGCATAGCCAAAGTGAAGCAGTTTCGATTCTTAAGAAATCTGGAGCAGGGCAGGTGATTACTTTTGAAGCAGAAATAGACGGAAAAAAACTTGTTGAACAATGTGTCGAAATGTTTAAGGGATGGCCCACAAAAAATTCTCCTCAAGTTTGTATGGATGTGTTTCGTGAATATGATATTTCTACGATTGCTGAAAAAGTAACTCGATTTTATGACCAAGTTGTAGAGTATCATCATCAAAAGGTTCAATGAAATCTCTTGCAATTATTGCCACACATCCGATTCAATATTACGCGCCGCTTTATCGGACACTTCATAAAGTCCAAGATTTGAAGTTAAAGGTGTTTTATCATCATTTGCCGAATGACGTTGAACAAGGAGCTGATTTTCGTAAACCTTTTCAATGGGATGTCGATTTGATTTCTGGTTATGAGTCGATATCTGGAGAAGAAGCAATATCTGAATTGATGGAAGACATGGTAAACTATCGATGGACAGCCGTCATGATTCACGGTTGGCATCACGCATTTTATCGTAGGGTCATAAGACAAGCGTGGAAAACGAAAACTCCGTTGATGGTTCGTGGAGATTCTCATTTGTACACACCAAGATCGCGATGGAAACAGTGGTTGAAATATTATTTCTACCGAATGTTCTTAGCGCGTTTTTCAGCGTGTCTCGCTGTAGGAAACTGGAACGTCGATTATTATCGGTATTACGGTGTTCCAGAAAAAAAAATATTTTTATCTCCTCACTGTGTGGATAACGACTGGTTTATGGAGCAAGCCAAATTTTGGTCGTCTAAACGTGATGAAATACGAAGTGAGTGGGGTTTCGAAAGAGATGATTATATCTTTCTTTTTGCGGGT
>CAYVFJ010000275.1:0-3529 GCA_964450905.1 uncultured Verrucomicrobiota bacterium | reverse complement strand
TGAATCACACTTTTTTTTTCATCGAAAACAATGGTTTTAGTGAGAAGATGCTCGGGCCCATAGGTGTCGTTTTTTATCGGGGTTTTATTGGTGGGGATAGGATGTGGAGAGTTCAGGGAGGATGTTTTTTTGGCTATTGTTTCGGGCGCTTCCTCCGAAAATCCAGCGGACGAAGATTCTTTATTTTTAACCGTTTCTTTATTTGATTGAGGAAGAGGCGTTTGAGAATCGATACGGTCGAAAGGTTTTTTGATGTAGATGAGAGCAATCAGAAATAAAAAAAGAAGAACTGCGGTCATGGAAATCGTTGGAACACCGATTTGAAGGAATCTGGACCAAATGTCCGTGTGTTTTTTTTCGTGATCGAGTGAGGAATTTAAACGCAACCCCCTGACAGGAGTAGAAGCGCGTTCGTAATTTAATATCTTGGCTAAGGTATCTCCGACAAGAGACATGTTTTGAATACGATCTTCCCTTTTTTTTACGGTCATATGATCAATCAAATCAACTGTTTCCCGAGAAATGTCCGGTCGATGATCTCCAAGAGGAGGGATAGGATCCGAAAGATGTTGAGCCATAATCTCCGCGCCTGTCCCATGATGAAAAGCAGGTTTGCCGTTCAACAAATGATATAAAGTCATGCCAAGAGAATAAATATCGGTCCGGCCGTCAATATCTTTCCAACCTCGAATTTGTTCAGGCGAAATATAGTAGGGAGTTCCCATCGTGGAACCGGATGCGGTGAGAGTAATATCAAATTCATTAGGTTTCCATTTAGCCAAACCCAGGTCGCCAATTTTTGCAATGCTTCGAGTTGTGACCATAATATTTTCGGGTTTTACATCGCGATGAATCACCCCCATACGATGAGCAAAAGCCAATCCTTCCGCAGCTTGCAGGGTGACATACAAAGCTTCCTTTTCTCCTAGATACTCTTGTTCACGAATGATCTGGCCTAAGTTGTTTCCGTCGATAAATTCCATGACAAAAAAGTAGGTGTGATTTGAAACACCCGCATCAAAGACCTGAATAATATGGGGATGATTTAGATGAGCCGCGGCGCGAGCTTCCCTTAAAAAGCGATCCACATATTCTTCATCCAGACAAAATTCTGGAGGAAGCATTTTGATAGCCACCACTCGATCCAGGGATCTTTGATGTGCCCGATAGACAATTCCCATGCCGCCTTTGCCAATACGATCTTGAATTTCATAATCGCCCAAAATAGTGCCTGCAGGAAAATGATCCATAGTCATTTTATCATGACCTATTTACGATGATGTTTCCAGTGTTGATAACCTAACCATCCTATGGCAATAAAGGGTAGGAAAGCCGCAAGAATCATGATCATCGCTCCGAGAGACCATTCCCCCAAGAATTTTTCATAAAGAATCACCATCATGATAAAAGGGAATATCCCAAAAATCAAATGTCGCCAAACGGTAGGCCAATCAAAGAGTCGATCTTTCATCATGTCATCTATATTCTGGAAAGGTATAGAATACGTTCTTATGAAGATAACGTCTTTCCATCAACTTAAAAACAAATTTATTTCTTTAAAACAGATGGATTTATGTTTTTGCTTTACGTAAGTAGAAGTGGTACTCTGCGGAGGGTACCGATTTTAATAGACTGACCTATGAGAGACGAAGTTTGTGAATAAATCTGAAACAAATTTTTTAGTTGCGGATCCACATGGAGGCGCTTACCGGCCGGTCTCTAGAAGTGAGATTCGCAAACAGTTGCGAGATGGAGCGTTGCGTGATTCCAGATTGATCTGGAATCCGTGGGAAGAAACTTGGAAGCCAGCATGTGTTTTCCCGGACTTGAAGCGAACCGAGCGCCTTTCTGTTCCTGCCCCGCCTCTTGCTAGTAAACACGCAAAAAAAGATCTTACCCAAACAAAAACACTCAGGGCCATCGTCAAACCTTCTGATGGGTTAACAGATTCAAGAATAAGCAGACTTTCTCCATCGCAATCTCGTTTAGCTGTCCATTCGCTCAGCGAAAAGCAGAAGACAACTTCAAAATGGTATCTGAGCTTGGGAGTTGTAATGCCCTTGTTGATCTCTCTCGGAATGATTTCGGTGGTCGGCCTAAATTGGTTCGGAGCACATCGTCCTCTTGTTCTGGCTATTGAAGAATCGTCCTTTCGCGATTTAGTGGAATTACGTGGACATTATGGGCAATACATAAAACCGAGTACTTTGGTCATCGAGTTTTTTAAATTGCCACAAAATATGTCGAGCGATCAATGGATCGAGTTGTTAACCATGCTTGCTAGCACGGTTCAAAAAAAAAGAACTTTTCGTGATGTGCAAATTGTAAGTCAAACAAATATCAAGTATGTCTTTAAAGGCGAGATATGGAATGCCTTAGCAAATAAAAATGCTCTAACCGTTTCTCAAAGAAAAGCTTTTCTTGCGGACCATTTATATTTTTCCAACGGGAAGCTTGCGCTCGCCCAACCGTCAGAAGATACCTCCATTTTAGAGGGACAAAGAGATTGGATCTTTTCAGCTTTTTATGAGGCCTTTGTTCATTAAGATCACGCTTTTCTAATCCATGAAAGTGCTCTATCTTCTGGAAGATGTCTTTTCAATTAACCATTCTTGGCAGCGGAAGCAGCGGTAACTGTGCTTATTTAGAAACAGAAACCACACGTTTGTTGGTAGACGCTGGATTCAGCGGAAAACAAATCGTAGAACGTCTGACATCTATTGGAAAGAGCCCGTCAGATCTTCATGCCATCCTCATTACACATGAGCATAGTGATCACGTCCAGGGGTTAAAGGTTTTGGGTTCGAGATATCGTATTCCTATCTATAGCAATCGTCTGACACAATCTGCGATCTTGGAAAATACAAGTTCGTCCAATCGAAATTCAATAGGCAAAGAGACAGCCTTTGACTGGCGTATTTTTGAAACAGGCCAGACTTTTGGAATAGGCGATTTTGATATTGAACCTTTTACCATTCCTCATGACGCAAGCGATCCAGTGGGGTTCCTGATTTATCATCAAAAATGTTGCGCAGTATTTCTTACAGATTTAGGGCATGTCAATCATCTTGTCTTGGAAAAGGCTCGTCAGGCCAACACTTTAGTTTTAGAGACAAATCACGATTTAAAACTTTTGAGAGATGATCCCCATCGACCGTGGGCAGTCAAACAACGGATTAGCGGACGCCACGGACATTTAAGCAACGAAGCTGCCGCTGCCGCTTTGGGTGATCTGATGACAGATCGTCTTCAACATATCTATCTTTCTCACCTGAGCCAAGATTGTAACCGCCCTGAACTTGCGGAAACTGCAATTCAAAAAAGACTGGTAGAAATAGAAGCCACGCACGTGCGTTTTACTCTCACCCATCAACATTCTCCATGTTCCACAGAAACATTGGGTTCTATATATCCCACACGCATCAGGAGATCTGAGATTCAATGCTAAAAAATCTTAGATCGGCTCAAACGCAATAATCGCAGGCTGTTAAAAACAACAAGCACCGTGCTTCCTTCGTGACCTACCACG
>CAYVFJ010000274.1:0-3388 GCA_964450905.1 uncultured Verrucomicrobiota bacterium | reverse complement strand
TTTGGGACGTGGTGTATGGAGCATCAAAACGAAAGTGAAAATCGCGTGGCATACCTGAGCATGGGTGTTCTTGCATTTGTGGCGGGGATAGGACTGATCATTTATGGAGCATGGTTTTTAAAGAAATTGAAACTCTTGATCTTGTTTTTTGGAAGTGGTTCTTTTGTAACGTTCCCGTCGATGGCTTCCGCATGTGTGGCATGTTATGGAGCTGTGGATTCAGCTCAGACCCAGGGAATGAATATGGCAATCTTGACTATGTTGGGCTTCACAGGAATGGTTCTGGCTGGAATTCTAGGTTTTGTTTTTCATTTACGGAAAATGTCAAAAAATGAGATTGCAGCTCCGGAACACACCATCCATTCGCCCATCCGATTTTAGCATCATCATGATTAAAAAAAGATAGAACTTATGATCAATCAAGCTTTAGGTATTATAGAAAATGCGTCCGCGCATGGAGGTGAAGTCGATCATCTTTTGGAACTGGTTCATTGGTTGATGTTGGTTCTTTTTGTTGGATGGACCACGTTTTTTATTTACGCAATCATTCGATTTAGGAAATCCAAAAATCCGAAGGCAGATTATGCGGGGGTGACAAGCCACAAATCGACTTACTTGGAAGTGGTCGTGGTCGTGCTTGAAGCGGTTTTGTTGCTTGGATTTGCCTTTCCACTTTGGGGAAAACGCGTCAATCAGTTTCCATCAGAAAAAGATACTGTATCCGTTCGAGTGATTGCCAAACAATTTTCTTGGGAAATTTATTATCCAGGGCCAGATGGTATTTTCGGAAAAAGAAGTCCCTCTTTGGTTACCAAAGATAATTCAATAGGATTGGATAAAAGTGATCCTGCAGCTCAGGATGATTTAGTGGCTCCTGAGAAAGATATGCATCTTCCCGTCGATAAATCAGCCATTGTTCATGTCACATCCAAAGATGTGATTCATAGTTTCGCTATTCGACAAATGAGAGTGGTTCAAGATACGATACCTGGGATGGATATTCCGCTGTGGTTTAAGCCGATTAAAACTGGGAAGTTTGAAATTGCATGTGCCCAACTTTGCGGAACTTCTCATGCCAGTATGCGCGGCGTTCTGACCGTCGAGTCCCAAGAAGAATACAACCGATGGCTTGGCACCTTAGATAAAGCTGCTTCTGGAAGCGGAAATATCTACGAGTAGTTCTTCTAGGCAAAATCGAGAGTCTGTCCGCTCGGAGGAATCGTCACCTTTGAGTTCGGAAGAAGTCGAGCAAGTTCTTGTTGAAACCAAGAGAGACTGCTGACTTCACCGTGAACAAGCAGAATGTGAGGGGGTTGGATGCGAACCACATAATCCAGCATGTGCTCACGATTGCAATGAGACGTAAGATCAAAACTGTTCACCTGACATTGAACCTCTATTTCACCCACATCACCTCCTAAATTGACAAGAGCCCCTTGCCCGCCCGCTTTTAATTTTCCCGCAGGTGTTTCTGGATCTACATAACCCACAAAAAAGATCGAATGTTGTTTTCCCGGGAGTATCCGTTGAGCCATTGCATAAGACATCGTCCGAGGAGTCATCATCCCCGATGAGATCAACATCAGTCGCCCTCCTCCGAGTTTCATGGTCAGCCCTTCTTTTTGTTCTAAGACAATGAGATCCAAACTTTTTTCAAGCTTAAAACCTGGACAAACTCGTGATGTGCGATTGGCAAGGTCATCATAAATTTCTGTGTAAGATCGTCCGAGACCACTGATATAAACAGGCTGCTCGCGAAGCGTTCCGTCTTGCATCAAATCATGTAAAATCTTCAGAACTTCCTGAGTTTTTCCTAACGCAAAGCACGGGATCAGAACGCTTCCCCCTCTTCGATGAGTTTCTTGGATAGAAAGAGCCAGACGTTCAATCTCTCTTTGCCAACTGAAATCGGGTTGGGACGGAGTGCTGCCGCGCGTGCATTCAATCACCATGACATCCGGTCTTTGGTCCGGAAACTGCGCGCCACGTGTGATTTTCATATCCGAAAATTTCACATCACCCGTGTAAAAGAGCGACTGATCCTTAGCTTCGATCCAAATCCCTGCGGCACCTTGAACGTGGCCTGCCTCATAGTAGGTCACCTTTGCTCCCTCAATTTCAAATGTTCGCTTAAAGGGAACCATTGTAAAATCATTCATGACTCGATCCACTTGACCATGAGTATAACGTGGATACTCTGGGAGATGAAGCTCCGCTCGTTGTTTGATCATCACGCTTGCAGAATTATGGAGCGCGCGTTCTGCGATCATAGATGTGGCTTGGGTAAGATAGGCTCGAATTTCTGGTCGATCACTCATGATGATAGGCAGTGAACCCAGATGATCCAGATGCCCATGGCTAATGAAAGCTCCGTGGAGAGGTTTGTCGGATAAAAAATTCAAGAGTGGTAATCCACCATTTCCTTCGATTTTAGGATGACTTCCGCAGTCAAGCAGATAACCGTGATTATTGGATTGCACATAATAACAGTTCGCGCCGATTTCATTTTGTCGAGTTAGATTTGTAAATTGCATAAAGAGATAGAATTCGTATTTATCCACAAAAAAGCATCAAAAGCACGGGATAACACTACGAATGAAAGTTGACTTATATGAGAGATGCTTCCTGTTGATGACGAATGTCGCGAGCTTCATAAAGGTACACCACTTCTTCCGCAATATTGGTTGCGTGATCGGCAATGCGTTCCAAATTATGCGCGATACTGATAAGATTCAACGCACGGGTAATGGTTTGTGGATTTTCGATCATGTAACTGGTTAATTCACGATGAACTTGTCGATTAAGATTGTCCACTTCCTCATCTTTTCGGATGACTTCTCGTGCGACATCCGGTTTTTCATAAACAAAAGCGTCCAATGCGTTTCGAATCATCGACTGCGCTTTTTCGGCCATCAGAGGGATATCCACAAGCGGTTTGAGTAGAGGTTCTCTATTCAGCTCCACTCCGCGATGAGCAATATTGACGGATTGATCCCCAATGCGTTCTAGTTCGGCAGCGATTTTCATGGTCATAATAATAAAACGCAGATCACGAGCTTTGGGCTGACGTAGGGCAATCAGTCGGATGCTATTCTCATCAATTTCCATCTGAAGTTTATCAAGATCATTATCACGAGCATCCACTTGATCAGCCAAGGCGCTATTCCGTTGCACGACCGCTTTGAGCGCCTCTGCCAAACTTTGTTCTGCCAGAGAAGACATGCGCAAAAGCTCTTGTTTCAGTTGTGCCAATTCTTGATCAAAATGAAGTTCCATGAGTTAAAATTTGGTTTATCCAAAGCGGCCTGTGATATAATCTTCGGTTTGTTTATTCGATGGATTAGTAAAAATTTTATCGGTTGTGTCAAATTCAATCAGTTTTCCCAAA
>CAYVFJ010000273.1:0-4589 GCA_964450905.1 uncultured Verrucomicrobiota bacterium | reverse complement strand
GGTTCCGAAAGAATTTCAAACACGGTGTGCCGAGGATTTAAGGATGAATAGGGATCTTGAAAGATCATTTGAAAATCTTTTCGGTAAGGTTTCCATGACGAAAAACTTTGAGTTGAAATCGATTGACCCATCAAAAAAATTTCTCCGGACGTCATCGGCACTAATCCAACTAAAGATTGACCTAAAGTGCTTTTCCCACAACCGGATTCTCCAACAATAGATACCACTTCACCTTCATAAATTTCCAGATTCACATCGTTGACTGCTTTCACGTCATTCACGACCTTTTTAAAAATTCCTCCTCTGATGGGGAAGAAGGTTTTTAGATGTTTTACCTCAAGCAACGGTCGAGGTTGATGAGAAGGTGATGGGTTCATTTTTTCGATGGACGAAATGCGTAGGCATAGTCGTTTTTGTTGATGGTCACTTGATCTTTCCCGTAAGTTTTTGTCGCAACCTTGTCATAAAGGAAGCAGGCGACCTGAGATTCTTCTTGAGAAAAAAGATCCGGCTTTTGATTGCAAATCTCAAAACGATAGGGACAACGATCCATGAAACGACAACCGCTTAGATAATTTTCTGGTTTTGGAACTTGTCCAGGAATCGCACGGAGTTCTCTGCTTTCAGAATTCAAATCCGGTAAAGCGCCCATTAAACCTACGGAATAGGGATGTTTAGGATTTTGAATAAAACTTTCCACACGATTCTGTTCTACAATTCTTCCGGCATACATCACTGCTAATCGATTTGCATACTGAGCAATGAGATTCAGATTATGGGTTACCATAAGGATCGCTGTAGAAAATTCTTTTTGTAATTCTACCAATAGCTCCATGATTTGTGATTGAACGGTGACATCTAAAGCGGTCGTAGGTTCATCGGCAATCATGAGACTTGGATTAAGAAGAAGCGCCATCGCAATCATGACTCTCTGCAACATCCCTCCAGAAAGTTCGTGGGGAAAGGATTTAAGAATTCTCTTGGGATCTGAAAAACCTACTCGCTCAAGAAGGTATAGAATCCGGTGAATAAAATCTCCGTGATAGGGGTGATACGAAAAACATTCTAGGAGTTGTTGTTGTACGGTTAGCAGAGGGTTCAGGGCAGAACCTGGCTCTTGAAATATCATGCCTATTTCACAACCACGAATCGCTCTAAGATCGTTGTGAGAAAGCGTTAAAATATCTTGGCCTTTAAATAAGACTTTGCCTGAAAGAATTTTCCCGCAGGGCATGGGTAGGAGCTTAAGTAGAGCCAAACAAGTTACCGATTTGCCGCATCCAGATTCTCCCACTAAACCAAAGATTTCTCCTGGTTGAATTTCAAAAGAAACATTTTCTGTAATCGCAATGGTGGTTCCTTTGTTTTCAAAACCAATCGATAGATTTTCAACTTTGAGGAGCGCTTGACTGGGTTTCATTTTTTTAATAGGAAAAAATTATTCCACTCTTTGTTCTGATTTGGGATCAAAAGCCTCACGAACACCTTCGCCAATAAAAGTGGCTAACAGAAGTGTAACAAACAAAGCCGTAATCGCGGAGATAGCAACCCATGGCGCATGTAAATTATCTAAACCTTGCCGAAGCATTTCTCCCCAGGAAGAGGTAGGTGGCTGAAGACCAAAACCAAGGAAATCGAGTGAGGTAAGAGCCGTGATACCACCTACCAGACTAAAGGGCAAGATGGTGATGAGTGGAATAAGCGCATTCGGCAAAATTTGAGAAAAAAAGATGCGAAAAGGCCCTAATCCCAGCGCTCTGGCAACTTTTACGTACGTCATATTCTTTAATTTAAAAAATTCGCCGCGCATGTAATAGGACAAACCAATCCATTCAAAAAGAGAGAGAATAAAAATCAATAACGCAAAATTTCTTCCATAAATTGAGCTCAAGAGAATGACCACATAAAGAAATGGAAGAGAAGACCATATCTCAATAAGACGCTGAAAAAAAATATCCACTTTCCCTCCAAGATAACCCTGCACTCCACCAATGATAATACCTAATACAGAACTTACCAACGTCAGTAAGAGCGCAAAGAGCATACATATCCGGAAACCATAAATCAGCCGCGTGAGAACGTCTCTGGCTGTGTCATCCGTTCCAAGCCAGTGAGCTTTCGAGGGTCGATGTGGAGGGTTGCCGCTCAGGGTCAAGTAGGAATGATAGGGTCCATGAGGAATGAAAGGGAAAAGCATCCATCCATCCTTTTCACGAAAAGCTTTGGTTTCTCTCAAAGTTAAATAGTCCGCTTCTGTTTGATAGAGTCCTCCAAAGGTTTCATCAGAATAAAATTTTAAAACAGGGTAATAGGATCGATCGTTATAATGAAGATAGAGAGGTTTGTCGTTGGCAATCCACTCGCTGAATAAGGATAGCAGAAAGGCAATGCCCAGGATCCAGAACGAATAATAAGCTCTTCTTATTTTTTTAAATTGCTGGATTCGCTCTCGAGTTAATTCCGAAAACACAATGCGTCCTTTGTCTAAATATCAAAAAAATAAAAATCCATCTCAATGAAGTCTAATCCTTGGGTCGACACAAACATAGAGAACATCAGAAAAAAGTCGTCCAAACAAAGTCATGATACTGCTCAGAAGAATAATTCCCATCACCACATTGTAATCACGATTGACAATCGAATTCCAAACAAGAAGACCCATTCCATCAATATCAAAAACTTTTTCGATTAAAAGAGCGCCCGCAAACATCAAAGTAAAAATTTCACCGGCACGCGTGACAATAGGAATCAGAGCATTTCGAAATGCATGTTTCCAAATAGCGATACTCAATGAAGCTCCTTTGACAATCGCTGTGCGTATATAGTCCTTACTCATCTCTTCCAAAATACTGTTTTTAAGAAGCATGGTCAGAAAAGCAAACTCACTCGTCATATAACAGGTCATCGGTAAAACCATATGATGCAGGAAATCCAAAATTTTTCCTAGATGAGATTTGCTTTCAAAATCATCCGAGATGATTCCTGAAATTGGAAATAAATCGAGATAACTTCCTCCTCCCAAAAAAACAACCAGTAATATCCCCAAGGCATAACCCGGGATAATATAACCAGTAAAGATGACCAAAGAACTGAATGTATCAAAAAAACTTTTATGATGAATCGCCTTGTACAATCCCAAAGGGATGCAAATGGCGTAAGAAAGAAAAAATGAGGTCAACCCAAAAAAGAGAGAGATAGGAAACTTGCTGCTAATGACATTCCATACAGGTTCGTTGTAGGTATAAGAGTTTCCTAAGTCTAATTTGATGACGTTTCTAATCCAGTTAAGATAACGTACGTGAGCGGGTTTATCGAAACCAAAATAAACTTTGATATTTTCTACTTCTTCAGGAGAAATGGATTTTGCAGCGTCTCTTCCTTTTTCACCGCTCGTTCTCTGAATTCGAGAAATCATTTCTTCTACCGGCCCACCAGGAACAAATTGGATTAAAATAAAACATACCAGTGAGATCCCGAACAAAGTGGGAATCATCAGAAGAAAACGTCTTAGGATATAGGCTTTCACAAAACCCAAACAAATTCTTTAAAAAAGAAGGGCTTAATCCTTATAGTAAATGTCACCACTGGATGAGTCCAGACTTTTGCCGGTTTTCATGGCTTCTTGCAAAGTTTTTTCTTTTTCTGGATCTATCCACCAATAAGTAACAATGGAATCTTCACGATTAAATTTGTCGAAGACATAGGTAGGAAAACCGAATTTATTCCAATAAAGCAACCTTTGATAGTCTAGCCACCAAAGGAGAATATAAGGAGTTATTTGATCTAATTGTGTGTCAATTTTTTTTATGATCTCATTGCGTTTACCAAGATCCATCTCTGTTTTTTGCGCTTCAATCAACTGATCCATCTGAGGATCTTCAACGCCTGGATAATTATTTGTCGCGACTTGTTGAGCGGTGCTCGAATGCCACGAAGCTTCAGGGTCCCGGAGTCTCGAGCTTCCCCAAGCAGCCCAGCATAGATCAAAATCATGTTGATCAAGGCGCTTTCTAAATGTGGATTCTGAAACCTGATCGATGGTGGCACGGATGCCAATTTTTTTAAGGTCTTCAATGTAAATTTGATGATGACGTAAGTCGGTCATGCTAGCCAATATAACCATCTCAAATGGCTTGCCATCTTTGCTTAGAATTCCATCCTCACCCACCTTCCATCCCGCTTCGCTCAAAAGCCGCCGTGCTTTCTCAGGATCATAAGCTCTTAGAGAAACATCGGGGTTTAAGTTTTTGGGATAAAGATCTGGATAATAAGAATTCAAAAGAAAATACTGATGATACATCAATTTATCGTTCATGACTTCTCGATTGAGCAAATGACACAGAGCTTCACGCACTTTTTTATCTTGGAAGAGCTGGCGCCTGAGATTCATCGCGAACCCCTGAAATCCTAGAGGTTCTTTGTTGAAAATTCTTTGCCGCACAACCCATCCTTTTTTTACCTGATCGAAGTTAGTTTTTTCTGCCCAGAGAGAGGCGGTATATACTGCGTATGCATCGAAATCCCCCTTTTTAAAGGCTTCCAGAGCTTTATTACGATCTTCCATGAACTTGTATTTTACATACTCAAAA
>CAYVFJ010000272.1:0-4919 GCA_964450905.1 uncultured Verrucomicrobiota bacterium | reverse complement strand
CCATGTAACGCACCGCAGCGGCTTTGAGAACTTCATCCCCATTATCTGCATAACCACGATTCAACGGTTTTTTAGCTTCTAAGATCAACTGTTCAACCACTTCTGGAAAAGCCATTTCATCTGGCTCACCTACCCCCATATCAATGAGTTCAACACCCGGTTTTAAGGCAATGGCAGCGTGCTTGGCGCGTTTGATTTTTTCAAATTTATAAATGGCTGTATCTTTGCCAAACCGACTGCCTCCAATCCGTTCAGCAAATAAATTTTGGATATAAGGATCATTCATATAGAAAACATAGAAAGATGAGTTCTATAAATGAATTGCCATCAAAATGCCAAATGAAAAATATCATCACGGTTGAAAAATATCATCACGGTTGAGGAATACTCTTGCTTGCTTGTCTTAAGAAGCTTTGCTTGAATTTACTTTCTGTTTATGAATCTTACCAACGAAGAAATACGCCGTTATTCGCGGCACCTGATTTTACCGGAAGTCGGCATGGCCGGGCAAGAAAAACTTAAGGCATCCAGAGTTCTTCTCATTGGATCTGGTGGACTTGGATCTCCCCTCGCCTATTATCTTGCTGCCGCCGGAATAGGAACCATCGGTATGGTCGACTTTGATGTGGTGGATTTTAGCAATCTCCAACGTCAAATCCTTCACTTCACCAAAGATGTGGGACGTCCAAAAATTGTTTCCGCTCAAGAAAAAGTAGAACAGATTAATCCGGAAGTGACCTTCATCCCCTACGAAACTCGATTCACTTCAGAGAATGCCATGGAGATTGCTCAGGATTATGATTTAATCATCGACGGCACGGATAATTTCCCAACACGTTATCTTGTCAACGATGTTTGTGTGCTTCTCAAGAAACCGAATGTCTACGGGAGCATCTTCCGCTTTGAGGGACGTGTTTCGGTTTTTGACGCTCAAAAAGGTCCATGTTATCGCTGTCATTTTCCTGAACCACCGCCACCCGGCATGGTGCCTAGTTGCGCGGAAGGCGGTGTTTTGGGTGTTTTACCCGGAATTATTGGATTACTCCAGGGAATGGAAGCTTTGAAGATCCTCTTAGGAAAGGGCAAACCACTGATCGGTCGAATGCTTTTTTACGATGCTCTCGAAGCACGGTTTCGTGATATTAAAATTCATAAAGATCCCGACTGCCCGATCTGCGGAAAATCTCCCACCATTACCCAACTGATCGATTATCAACATTTTTGTGGAATTGAAGATCCAGATTCCGATGAACTTGCGGTAGGCGCTCTGCTTCGTCCCTTAACCAAAGATGAAATCAAACCTGAAGATCTTAAACAACGTTTAGATAAAAAAACTGATATGCTGTTGCTCGATGTTCGTAATCCTGATGAATATGCCATCTGTAAAATAGGCGACCCTAAACTCATTCCTCTCTACGAATTATCTCAACGTTTCGATGAGTTGCCCAAGGATCAATCCATCGTTGTTTATTGCCATCATGGGGTACGTTCGATTCGTGCCGCACAAATCCTTCTTAAAAAAGATTTTGCAGATGTCAAAAGTCTTTATGGAGGAATCCACGGTTGGAGTGAAAAAATCGATCCAGACATGCCAAGATACTAAAAGAAAAGGGCGCTGAGGAGAGATTTAAGGGAAAGGATCCCAGAAAATTATCGATAAGGAACTGCCCACTGTATTTGCTTTCCAGAAATCCATCCTAGTTTTCCATCTTCAGTGCGAACATAATGAAAATCATCGCGGCTTTTTTGAACATGCACGATATGGCCTGCTGAAAGTGTGAAAATAGGAGGTGACCCTTCAAAGGGCGCCACTCGAAGTGAAGTTTCCATGTCCATCGTAACCCCTCGATTTAAATCCGACATTTTCCATCTCATCGATAATGCCGAAACGATCAAGATGAATGAAAAAACAAGAATCATTGGGCGAAAATTCCATCGCCAATCTTTTCTCAGAATACGTATCGATAGACAGACACAAAATAAAGTTAAAGACACCGAAAAAATAAGCGCCCACCGATTGAGACTGAAAAAATGGGGGAGGATTTGCCACCAAACGATTTCTGGCTCAAAAAGTCCCGCGTGTTGCCGCACAAATTGAAGGTTCGCTTTGATATCTGCGTCATTGGGTTTCAGCCAAAGTGCTCTTTCGTAATTCAAAATGGCGAGGCCTACTTTTTCATCACGATCATAAGCGTTTGCCAAATTATACAAAAGAGACGCCGAATAAATATTTTGTGCGATCAAGGATTCATAACCTTGAATGGCATCCGAATATTTACCCGAAACAAAAGAGGCATTGGCCTGATTAAAAGTTTCCTCTGGAGTTGCTGCCTGAACAGATCCCAGGATGATACTTAACAAACAAAAAAACCATCCTTTCACACAAAAGCGCTTCATTTCTTTTCCTCCACTTTTTTCAACATACCCAGAATAATCTGTTTCCATTCTCGAAGGGTTTCGTTGTTATAATCCTGCCCTGAATAAGTGACTGCATCAGCCGCCTCAAAAATTCTTTTTAGTTCATCTTTTAAAGAGGGTTCACCGTATAAATAGTTTTCAATTTCAGATAGAGTAATCGTTTCTGGTTTTATATTCAAACGATCACTCAAGCGTTCCTGTAAAGCTCGTCGAGCTGCTGCAAAAAAGGCTTGCGGTTGGCCTGCTTTTAAAGCTGCCTCCAAAAGCTCTAATTGAACTCGAACTGCGCGATGGACAGATAGACTTCGCGCAAAACGAGGATCACGCATCCATCTTTCTCGTCGATAAATGATCAGCCAAACCACAAACAAACCCAAAATAGGCACAAACTGAACTCCCCAAAACCAGGGTCTAAAAACCCAAGGCGTCCATTGCGTAAAAGTTGATCCAAGTTCCAATTGATTAGCGACCAGTTCTGTCTGAACCCCTTTCGATTTGGAAGAAATCTTTTTGTTTGCTGATCCTAATTTCGAGGAAGCGCTCTCACCCCCTTGATTCTGATCAGTTGCTGATGGATCTGTCATAGATCCACCCATAGAAGCAAGGATTCGAATCGGGATAGGATCCATAGATTGGGTGATATATTTTCTGCTTTCGGGATCAAAATAACTGAAGTGCAATGACGGAATGACTTTAATTTCCGCTTTCTGGGGAATCACCACTTGTTCAAATATTTTCTCGCCCGCATAACCTGTTTCATCGGTTGGATCAAGTTTAGAGGTAGACGGATATACCTTAAAATTTGTTCCCTTATCAAACTCAGGAGCATTCACTCGATCAAAATTACCCGTGCCAATCACCGACATTTTTAAAGTAATCGGATCTCCAACAGCAACTTCCTTAGGCGAAGCGGATGCTGAAATCTGAAATCGCCCCACGGCTCCAGAAAAATCTGCGGGTTTCCCGTCTGCAGGAAGAGGAAGAATCTTAACCGTCACGTCTTCTGAACGTAAGGCAACTTTCTTCTGTTGAACATTGCCAAAAAAACGATCAAAAAAAGAATCGTCGAAAAGCGATCGACGACGACGTAACTCATCACGAACGAGCATCGTCACCACCCCTTCGAGTTGAGCGCCTAACGGATGTTCCCCCGATTTAATCGCGGCAATCGCCGTATGCCATGTGAAAACCGTGTAAGGCTGGCCGTCCATCATCTCCATGGTTTCCTCTGGTTTATCACTCAGTTTAGTGACCGTGAAGGCATTGCCCGATAAAGTAGGAATCTGAATCTGTATTTGCAACCCTCTGCGAAGATAAACTTTGAGATCCACAGGCACCAGTTCACCCACATAAAAGTCTCGTTTAGGATAATCCAATTGAACTATTCCTATTTGAGACGATGAAGAAGAATCATCCTCTTGCGCTGGCGGTCCAGATGGAGGCGCAGATTTTTTCTGTCGGGTTCCTGGCTGTGGCGCAATATTTCTACCTCCTTGTCTCGCGACTCGCAAAGTGAGAGGTTTCGTTTTGACAACCTCTTTGCCAACCGAAACCGTCATTTCAGGAATCGTAAAAATCCCCTCTTTTAAGGTAATCACATGATAAGCATAAGTCGTTCCCATCGACATCACTCCATTGATAAATTGCATTTGGGTAGATTGTCCTGCGTATTGAAACTCTAAACCATCTACAGCAGAAAGTTTTGGAGCGGACGCTGAGACAGATCCTTCGATGGTTAATTGAAGACGAGTAGCTTCACCTAACTGAACTTCAGAAGACTCAAGGGTGGCGGTTACACGAGTATCACCTGCTTCAGTAAAGCTTGCGGACCCCATGAGTAAGATGAAAATCCACTGAAGAATTTTTGGCGCCTTTATTTTCATTCTCAATTTCTAACTTTTAATTTCTAATGAGCCTCCCTACCAATCTTTCTTCGATTCCTCCTCTTTTCCATTTTTTCTCTCAAATTCAATCTTGGAAAGCGGCATTTTTCGTTCATCGTTCTTAAGGGAATCAAGCAGGCTCTTCGCTTCTTCTTTAGTCATTTGTCCCACAATGTGAACAGGTGGTTGTTCCTTATTTTTATCGGATGAATCTTTCTCCGAAGAAGGCCTGGCATCCGGTAGGTTTTCACGCGCTTGCTGATCTTGCTGATCCGACTTTTCTTGCTGATTCGACTTTTGATCCTGAGAATCTGTCTGCGGTTTGCCTTCTTTTTGATCCTCTTTTTTGCTCTGCTGAGAATCTTTGGGTGAAGTTTTTGAATCTTTTTGAGCTTGATCCTGTTGATCTTGAGATTTTTGATCTTTTTTATCTTTCTGATCTTGAGACTCCTTATCTTTGTCTTCCTTTTTATCCTGATCTTGCTGATCTTTTTCTTGATCATCCTTTTTATCCTGGGACTGTTGTTGTTGGAGTTCTTCGAGTTTTTTCTTCACAAGTTCATAATTAAATTTTGTGTCCACATCGTCCTTCTTGAGTTGAAGAGCATTTTGATAGGC
>CAYVFJ010000271.1:0-3206 GCA_964450905.1 uncultured Verrucomicrobiota bacterium | reverse complement strand
ACACACCCTGTGTAATCGTTCAGTGATTGTGGATGAACACTCGACGGTGGAAACTCGAATCATGAGTCAACCTGGCGAACTATTTTTAGGCTTGGACGGACAACGAATGATACGCTTAAATCTAAAAGATCGAATCAGAGTAACCATCGGACCTTATAAGGTGCGAATGGTTACTTTACCTAATCAATCTTTCTTTGAGTTGCTGCGAAGAAAACTTCACTGGACCGGTTCGAATAGACAAAAAAAAGACGCATGAAAATATCAGAATTAATTCGAAAAGAATATGTTTGTTTGGATTTACATGCGCACTCCAAAGATGAAGCCATTCACTCGGTAGCCCAGTTGGTGAGAGGCCATCCTCATCTTCATGATTTTCCCTCCTTTTGTAGGGCTATTTATGAACGTGAATCCACGGGTAGCACTTCGATTGGTTATGGCGTGGCGATCCCCCACGCTCGCACGGAACAAGTTAAAGAGATGCTTCTGGTGGTAGGACGCCTCACCGAAGGCGTCCAATTTGAGCCCAACGATCAAATACCTGTGCGATTGATTTTTTTGATTGGCACTCCTAAAAAAATGGTGACTGAATATCTGCGGTTTGTTGGCACATTGGCACGTCACTTAAAGAGCGAAGAATTGCGTCAAAAATTATTGACCGCAACCAGTTATGAAGAATTAATTCAGGCCTTCGAAGAAAGCGAAAAGACGGCTTTTTATCCGGTCGCTTAGCCCATCCTTTTTCATGAATTTACAATCAGAAACAAGAAAACAAAATGAAGGTCTATGCCAAACGAGGGTTGTATGAAAGATTTCAGCGTGCCCTGACCAAACTCCATTGGAAGCCCGTGGGAGAAAAAGTTCTTTTAGGATTATCCGGGGGTCGTGATTCTGTTACTCTACTTCATTTACTGCTTGTCCGTGGACATCGCGTCGTTGCGGCTCACTTGAATCATCAATTACGGGGACGCGAAAGTTTGGCTGATGAAAACTTTGTGCGTCAACTTTGCAAGCAATGGAATGTGCCGCTTTTTATAAAAAGAGAAAAGGTTCTTTCCCACGCAAAAACAAACAAACTTTCCGTTGAAGAAGCTTCTCGAATTGCCCGTTACCGTTTTCTGGCAGCCCTCGCTCAAAAGCAAAAAATAAATCAAGTGGTGGTGGCCCATCATCAACATGATCAGGCAGAAACCGTGTTGCTCAAAATTTTTATGGGAATCCATGGCCGCCCACTCTATGGCATGAAAATGCAACGGCCTTTGCCCATTTTAAATTGGAACAAATCTTTAACCGCACACAAAAAGACAAAAATCCAACTGATCCGTCCCTTGCTGGAAGCTCCCCGCGAAGAAATCATTCTCTACACGCGACAGAATCACCTTCCGTTTCGCCAAGATAGTTCTAACAAAAATCTGTCGTATCCTAGAAATTGGATCCGTCTTCGTCTGATCCCTTTGATTGAACGTCGATTAAATCGTAACATCATAAAAACACTGGCACGAATAGGTTCAAACTAAAACTCCTCCACAATCTTAAAGCTTATCTTGAACCATGTCTGAAAGTAAAAATATTCGAATCCTATTTTTTGATCTTGGTGGCGTGCTCTTTCAAATTGATCATTCAATGGCAATCAAGAAAATATCCCATAAAACTCACTTTAAACCTGAAGAGATTGCTTCTATTTTAAATTCCGAAGGTAAAATCATTGAATACGAACTTGGTTGGATATCGACCGAAGCTTTTTTTAACCATCAAAAAGATATTTTTCATTTTTCTGGTTCCTGGGAGGAATTGCAGAAAATTTGGTGTGATATTTTCAAGCCTATCCACAAAAATCTTCAAATCGTTCGTCAGTTGTCAAAACGATATCAGATTTCGGTTTTATCAAACACTTGTGAAGTCCATGTGCAGTATCTTGAATCTCATTCCGATATTTTCTCCGTTTTCCATAATAAAATTTATTCTTTTCGCGTAGGTTACATGAAACCTCGACGAGAAATATTTGAATTCGCCTTAAAACAATCTGATGCCAAAGCCAGTGAATGTTTATTGATTGATGATACAATGGGCCACATTGAAGAGGCTCAGCGGCTCGGGTTTCATGCGGTGCATGTATTGCCTGGACAGAAGGCCGACCTCAGTCTTCTTCTAACATAAATGAATGCAACTTGCTGTCACTAAAGCGGGAATTATTTCTGTGAGTTCACAGCTTGCTCCCAATGTGTCGCCAGTAAGGCCACCGATTTTTTTTCGACAATACCAAGAGAAAATGAGCATTGCCATAAAGCTCAATAAAACTGATCCTAAACCTATTTTCCCTAGCAATAACCAGGCGACTGCTGAAAGGAATATTAAAGTTCCAAGGAGTTGAAGCGGTATCTTCTTCTTTAAAAAAGCACGAGCGAGACCTTCTCCTCGTGCATAAGGAAGGAGAGCCATTTGGATCAAAAAGGAACATCGACCCGTCATGGGCATCAGAACGATTGTCCCCCAGCGTAAGGGTCCTACGATGGATGCAAGAGCTGTAATTTTAAGTAGAATAACAAGGACAACCACTACGACACCCAGAGCTCCAATATGACTATCCCTCATGATTTCTAAAACCCGTTCCTTTGTGCGAGAACTCAGAAATCCATCGGCTGTATCGGCCAAACCATCGATGTGCAATCCTCCTGAAACTCCGATAAAAAGAATGATCACGATGACGCTCGCAGGTAACGTCGGAAGCAAAAAGCTCATTCCATAATCAAAAGTCGCAATCACCAAGCCAATGATCAACCCTATGAATGAAAAAAACGGAACGCTGCGATTCAGATGTTCTTCTTCACACTTCAAATTTGATGGAAATGGAAAAATAGTTAGAAACTGTATGGCAGCGACAAGAGATTTCATTTGTTTGCCTTTGAAACGGATGCCTCATCAAATGTTGCAATCTTCGTTAGAATAGCAACCGCAGCTTCGACGAGATTCATTGCCAATGCCGCTCCGGTTCCTTCGCCTAATCGCATATCGAGATCGAGTAAAGGTTTTTTGCCAAGATGATGGAGTGCAATGGAGTGACCTTGCTCTGCGCTTTGATGAGCAGCAATGATATAGTCTGCGCATTTGGGCTCAAGACGATGCGCAATCAGGGCGCCTGCAGTTGAAATAAAGCCATCTACAAGAATTGGTTTTTTAAGAGAAGCTGCTCCGAGTATTAAGCCAGCTAT
>CAYVFJ010000270.1:0-3599 GCA_964450905.1 uncultured Verrucomicrobiota bacterium | reverse complement strand
AAAGAAGCATCATCGGGATAAGACACAACAGAATATTAAAAGCCATCCCGGAAGCAAGAAAGAGAATGTCATCCTGAATGATTTTAGTAGATAACCGTTTTACAAAACGATCAATCACAGATCCCGTGCATGGATTCATGTGTCCCCATTTTTTTATAAGTAAGTGCATCAAAAAATCCCTCTTTGATCGCGAGTGTGACAATCCAACAAATGGAGGTCTATCTGTACATTGAGTTCTAAAAGTTCTTTAGGCTTAAGGTTTGGCAGGTTTTGGACGAGTTCCAAAAACCGATTGCCTTCGGACGATGAAAGGATCCCTTCCGTCAAGGTTTTGAACTTATGGAGATAATCTTTGCGTGTAAAAGGATGAATTCCCAGAGGATGCGCGTTTGCAACAGCCAGTTCGTCGACCAGTTTCCTGCCATCTTTAAATAAAATCTCCACACGTCCGCCAAAAGCTTTTTTACTAGGATCCGTCGCATGATAACGCTGGGTCCATTCAGAATCTTCGCGCGTGCAAATTTTTTGCCATAATCGAATGGTATCTGGACGTGAGGCTCTTTCTGGCGTGTAACTTTTAATATGATGCCAATCACCATCTTGCAATGCTACCGCAAAAATATACATGATACTGTGGTCCAACGTTTCTCGACTTGCTTGGGGATCCATTTTCTGAGGATCACCCGAGCCGGATCCAATCACATGATGAGTATGACGACTGGTAGCAATGATAATCCTTTCAATCTCTTCCATGCGAGATATTTTCGAACGAATCTTAAATGCTAAATCAATGAGAGCTTGCGCCTGATATTCAGCCGAATGTTCTTTGGTGTAGGATTCTAAAATCGCGCGTTTACTTTCACCGGGTTCTGGAAGTGGAACTTCATAAACTCCTTGAGGGCCATCTAACATATAGGCAATGACGCTTTCTTCGCCTTCGTAGATGGGTGAAGGGCTTGTTTCGCCTCGCATCGCACGATCTACAGCTTCGATCGCCAATTTCCCAGCATGAGCTGGTGCATAAGCTTTCCAGCTTGAAATTTCTCCTTTACGTGATTGTCGAGTAGTGAAGGAAACATGAACTGCTTGTTGAACGGCTTGATAAATGATTTCCGTGTTCAAATTCAAAAGAGCTCCAATGCCTGCTGCCACCGATGGACTCAGATGTGCGATATGATCTTTTTTATGTTGATGCAAACAAATCCCTTTTACTAAATTGATTTGAATTTCATAGCCCGCAGTAATTCCACGAATTAAATCCATACCGTTTCGTCCGCATTGTTGAGCAACGGCTAGAATCGGTGGAATATTATCTGCTGGATGCGAATAATCGGCTGCCAAGAAAGTATCGTGCATATCCAATTCCCGAACAGCGGCGCCATTTGCCCAAGCGGCCCATTCGGCATCAAAGGATTGAGAATTTGGCATTCCAAAAACGGTGGCTCCATTTGAACGTGGATGGGCGAGTGCCTGGGACCGAGCGTTTGCCACAGGTTTTCGATGGATCGCAGCTACGGCCACGGCAGCGTTATCCATCAGTCGATGGATCACCATTTCTTTGACTTCTTCTTCAATAGAAACTGGATCTGTAGCGACAGCGGCTATTTTCCAAGCCAATTGATCTCCCTTCGGTAAAGCCACTTTCGAGGGACAAACTTTGACTCGATAGGTTTTCAAAGGATCCTGTGCAATTCAAATTGGATTTTTATTCTACCGTTACACTTTTTGCTAAATTTCTGGGTTTATCCACATCACGCCCCAAAAAAACAGCGATATGATAAGCTAAAAGCTGAAGAGAAATATTTGTGAGTAAAGGATAAAATGGATCGATGGTCGAAGGAATAAAGATGACATCATCCGCTTTTTTTACAATCTGCTCATCCCCTTCTGTGGCAACAGCAATTACTGGACCACGACGTGCTTTGACTTGTTCGATATTGTTCATAGTCTTTTCATAAATCGCGTCCTGTGGACAGATAATGACAGAAGGCATTTTTTCGTCGATCAGCGCAATCGGACCATGTTTCATTTCGGCAGCAGGATAACCTTCCGCATGAATGTAGGAAATTTCC
Organism: uncultured Verrucomicrobiota bacterium; assembly: GCA_964450905.1. Taxonomy (GTDB): domain Bacteria; phylum Verrucomicrobiota; class Verrucomicrobiia; order JABWAM01; family JABWAM01; genus CAYVFJ01. The sequence continues at coordinate 1,527 of CAYVFJ010000270.1, read as the reverse complement.
TTAAGTTTAAGCGCCCCTTCAAGAGCGATGGGATAATGATAGCGTCTCCCTAAATAAAGAAAATTTTTTGCATTTTTATATTGATCAGCGATACGACGAATCGAATCGGTTTGCTTTAAAATCTGGCTGATTTTTTCTGGAATCATTTCCAATTCCCGAATTAAACGAGCCCCTTCTGCTGAAGAAAGATGCCGCAACCGCCCAAGATGGAGCGCGACGAGCGCCATCACAGTCATTTGGGAGGTAAACGTTTTTGTGGCGCACACTCCAATTTCTGGTCCTGCATGAAGATAAATTCCGCCATCCGATTCACGGGCAATGGTGCTTCCCACCACATTGCAGATACCCAACGTTTTATATCCTTTACGCTGAGCCTCGCGCATGGCCGCCAAAGTGTCTATGGTTTCACCCGATTGTGCGATCGCAAAAAAAAGTGTATTTTTATGGAGAGGCGGATTGCGATAACGAAATTCACTGGCATATTCGACTTCACATGGAACACCCGCAATTTCTTCAATCAAATATTCTCCCAATAATGCTGCATGACGAGAAGTTCCACAACCGATCATAATGATTCGCTCGACTTTCCGTAATTCAGTCTGGGTCATATTAAGACCGCCGAAAACAACCGATGCCTCTTCCCGATTAAATCGGCCGCGCAAAGTGTTTTGCATCGTCTGGGGTTGCTCAAAAATTTCCTTGAGCATGTAATGAGGAAAATCCCCCTTTTCTGCTGCTCCAATTTCATCATCCACTTGAGTGATCTGAACTTTTGCTTCACGACGATCCAATCGTTCGACATAAAAATAGTCGGCATGAATGACGGCAATATCTTCATCATTGAGATAAACCACATCACGTGTATGAGGTGCCATTGCGTGGACATCGCTTGAGAAGAAATGTTCTCCCTTTCCTATTCCCACAACCAATGGACTTCCCTGTCGAGCGCCCACAATCATTTCAGGGCAGTCCGCGCAAAGAACACAAATTCCATAAGCCCCAATCACCTGGCGTAATGCAGCCCGAACGGCTTCCACAAAACCTTTTTCATTAAAATGTTTTCCGTCGACATAAAATTGTCCAATCAAATGGGCAAGCGCTTCGGTATCCGTTGCGGATACAAAAGTATGACCTTCATGGAGAAGACGATCACGAATCATCTGGAAGTTTTCGACAATTCCATTATGAACCACCCCTATTTTTCCTGAAGCATCTGAGTGTGGATGAGCATTGATATCTACCGGCAAACCGTGGGTTGCCCAACGAGTATGACTAATTCCCACCGTTCCTTTCACAGGTTTTTCATGAAGCAGTTGAGCAAGCGCATCGACTCGTCCGGCTTTTTTTCGTGTATCAAGCCGTCCTTGATCTAAAACACTGAGACCAGCTGAATCGTATCCACGATACTCCAATTTCTTAAGACTATCCAATAGAAGATTGCCTACATCTGTCCTGTTGCCGATGAAGCCGACTATGCCACACATAACTATCTCTTAAAAATTAGCTTGTCAGGATTGCGACAGGTTG
>CAYVFJ010000269.1:0-3447 GCA_964450905.1 uncultured Verrucomicrobiota bacterium | reverse complement strand
AAATCAAGCAGACAGAAATAACTAACGTGGAAACAACAAGCATGATATGTTTCATAGAGTTTTATTTTTTCAATTTTTGGAACTAAAATGCAGCCATCAGTTTGAGCATGAAAATTTGTTCTTGAACGTCAAATGTTTTTTGTTGAACAAAAGAAGTATCATTGGCTTCGTAAACAAAAGACACGCGACTTATATTTTTCCATGTTTCAGGAAGTTTAGGAGCTACCTCTAATGATAAAAAGGTCTGTTCATAGCTCTGATTAATATCCGTGACAGAGGATGCAGGATCAAATTGAATGCTAGGACGTCGTGAGTTGATAATCCGATGGGTGCATACGACTTCTCCCAATTGTTTGTTTGCCAGAGTCATTTGTTGAGCCAGGGTTTGTTGTTGTAAATCGGTATATTGAATTCCCACAGAATCCGTAGTTTGATAGCCCAAAGAAAAAAATGGACTGACTCGCCAGTCGTCCATTTCCCAATCGCCACTTCCACTCCAGCCTAAATTCCATTCGCGCGAACGCAAGCCCGTGGAAACGCTTTCGGTCTGCAAAATCCGTCCTATGTTTAATTCGGTTCTAATAGGTCCCACGGCGTAGCTAGGTCTCGCCAAAATCATGTCCGTGGTTGTATCCTGCAACCCCGAAGGATTGGAATAAGCCTTTAATCTTGAAAAAGCCGCGGTCAAATTAAGATTGGTCACGCTAAAAAGATTGGCCGAAAAAATCCCTGGCTCAAAACTTTCGGTGGTTGTTTTGAAGAAAAGCTGTTTACGCAGATTGTTCTCAGAAAAACGATAGTTAAAATAGGGTTGAATAGGTTGATAAAGTCTTAATTGATGTTGAGCGGCCACTTCTTGAATATCATTTTGCGAAAAACCAAATGGATTGGCATAAAAAGGATTGATTCGTGCGAAATGAATGTTGGAAGCAAATTCTTCTCGTTCAATGCTATGTTGAAAAAGACCCGCGTAATCATTGAAGGTGCCTGCGGATGATTGCCGATTAGGAGTAAAATCGGCATTCGAAATTTCAATCCTAGCTTGATGTTGTTCCATATAATTCCACGTTAAATCCGCGTTGGCAACACGGCCTTCTTGACTGGGGAGATACGTGCGGCCAAGACCTGAATCGTCCACGAAATTTTTTGGAGACGAATGTTGCGCGTCATTAAATCCAAAAGCGGTTCCACCAAGAACCAGGTTGGGAACCACCGTTTGGGCAATGCGCCCGCCATAAACATACCGATCCAAGGAACGAAAAGGCGACCCGCGATCAATCAATTCATTCCAGTATTGTTGAACCGCGCCGCCCATGACATCTGCCACCGTTTGATTTTGATCGCCAAATCGTCGTTGATAAGAAGCTCCTTTAAAAACTCCGTTAAATGACATCGGACTATACTGACGGACGACATCGCCTCCCTGAAATTCATATTTTTCGGAAGCAATGATGACATTCGCATTTTGGATATGTCCATTTGCAAGACGATCAACGGAAGGATCATCTGTATATTGAAAGCGAATATTAGAATTAAGAATGGTATTTGGATTTACCTGTTCCGCGTAAAGAGTGTTCACGGTGCCCAACCAATGATAACCATCATTACGAAATGACTGAGCGCGATTCCCTGCAATATCCACGTTGTAAAAGCTTAAATCCGTATTTACATTTAAACTCCAGTTTTTTTGGATGGGCTCCGGTTCTGTGCCAGCAGGTGTGGCGACCGATTTCGTGAGTAATTCCGTTGACAATGGAACGCGGGAATCTACTTGGGCTAAATCGTTGTATGCAAGTTTTGGATAAGTTCCACCCCAAATTCGGTTCATTTCCTCTTGTGAAACGACTTGAACATCTTGAATCGATTTGGCCATTATTTCTGGAAGAAATAAAGCTGCCAAAGCTACAACAACCACGAAAAATCCTGCTTGTGCAGAAGGTAACGTCTGTTTCAATAACTTCGAAATCATGGTCTAGTGAATCTTAAAAGACAGGCTAACCCATTTGTAAAGCTTTGCAACCTATTTTCTTTCAATAGGTTTGGTATATTTTCTAAGATCAGCCATCGACATCACTTGAAGATTCTTTATAACAGAAAGTGTTCGTGAAGGAATCTAAAATCTAAAGTTCGAAAAATAACGATGACCATTCTTGAGTTGATTCAAAAAACAACCGCTTACTTTGAGAAGGCAAACGTGCCCAATCCTCGATTGGATGTGGAGTTGATTCTAGCACATGTGCTTCGTCTTAAACGAATGGAGCTTTATCTTCAATTTGAACGCGGATTGACAAGTCAAGAATTGGACTCGCTTCGGCCTCTTGTCAAACGTCGCGCGGATCGGGAACCTTTACAGCATATTCTTGGAACGATCGATTTTTTCGGACTGGAACTTCAGACGACTCCGCAAGCGCTCATCCCACGGCCTGAGACTGAAATTCTTGTTCAGACTGCAGTGGTTGTTCTAGGCAAAGAGTCGGATGCCAAAATAGGGGATGTCGGAACGGGTAGCGGCGCGATTGCGTTGGCCATCTTACATGCTTGTCCCTCTGTCACCTGTGTGGCTACGGATATTTCTCAGGAAGCGCTGACTTTAGCCCGGTCTAATGCAGAAAAAATAGGGTTATCGGTAAGAATTGATTTTCGTCTTGGAAATTTATTTGAAACCATGTTGCCAGGCGAAACATGGGATATGATTGTATCGAATCCGCCTTACATTCCTTCGGACCAAATTCCAAAATTACAACCCGAAGTAAGGCATGATCCCATTCAAGCTTTAGATGGAGGCATCGACGGCTTGGAAATCGTTCGCAAATTGATTTCCGATTCTACGAATTTCTTGAAAAAGAACGGCTGGCTTATTTTTGAAATAGGGCATGATCAGTCTTCGGAAGTGAAAAAGTTGCTTGAAGCAAATGAGTACACGAGTGTGGAGATCGTTCAGGACTTGCAAAAATATCCGCGTGTCGTGAAAGCTCAAAAAAGCAGTTAAAGATTTATCGTCAAATCTTGAATTATCTTCAAAGGATCTGACGCATCAAGGAGGGAACGGCCCATGACAAGGAAATCGCTGCCTTCTTGAATGGCTTCAAGAGGTGTCATCACACGTTTTTGGTCCTGAATGTTGTCCTTGGAAAAACGGATACCAGGGGTAACCAAAGTGAATTTCGGTCCGAATTCAGATCTGAGCAAACGAACTTCTTGAGGGGAGGATACCATTCCGTCGATCCCTGCGTGATGAGCTAATCGTGCTAAATGAAGGACTTGGCCGGTAACCGTATGACTGATGCCTAATTGACGAAGATCTTCTTCGTCAAGACTCGTCAAGATGCTAACGGCCAACAAACGCGTGGAAATGGATGGATCTTGCTCGCGACGTTGGCGGAGAGTTTTTACCGCGGCTTCCATCATTTCTTCCGCCAGAATTTCAGCCAGGTCACCAACCCGCCG
>CAYVFJ010000268.1:0-4555 GCA_964450905.1 uncultured Verrucomicrobiota bacterium | reverse complement strand
GTAAGTGAAGAATACTTCACAACGAGTTTCAAAGAGATCATTCAAGAGAGCCTTCGCCTTTTGCGTCCAAGGATCTTCGCCATAACTTGGGGTATGTCCCACGTTCGCTTGATGCAAAGCTTTCCAAGCTTCAGGACATATTCCCGAATAATTATCGCTGGCAAATTGACGGAGAGATTCTTTTTTCATTTGTTGCATAAGAATATAATAAATGGATTCGAAGTTTCCGAACTGGTTCAATCGTTTGCTCTCATTTTTTCTCCTTCAAATCTGCCAGCCGTGCGCGAGCTAAGAACATCGCTTGATGGAGCTTGCCAAAAAGCATGGAGCGGATTTTTTTTCAATGTTCGTGTACTCCACCACTCAATGCGGCATATCTCGGCGTAGAAGTCTCGTTTAAGAGGGTCGTCGAGGTAGATGATTTGGCGAAGGTGGGTCCAACTCAAATGTCCACTCAACGCGTGGACAATCTCGACTGGAAAAATTTGCCTTTAATCTCCAATCGGGGTCAGCAAATGGGTTGCTTCCACCAAGCGGCCTTGGCTTTGGAAGAGTCCAATTTTTTTTGATCGATTTTGGGTGGGGATACAGCCTTAACATGTATTCGATCCCCCGGCGACACAGTTCAGCTAAAGACATTTCCTTAGTTTCACAAAGATGTTTCGCTGCTCGATAAAGCCCATCCGGTATTTGAATTTGCGCGCGCGTCATGATGCGAAAGTAACATCACATCAAAATAATGTCAATAAAAGAAGGATGGATTGGACCATCGACTTCATGGGGACATTGAGTTATGAGATTTGGCACGTTAAAAAACATCATGCCATCATCTTTTGTTTCTTATCAACAGTCACGATTCTCGACCCGGTTGCCTGCGGAACATCTTTATACTTCATCTCATTATTGGATTGCGAAATATCAGGATTCTCATGTCTGGCGCGTGGGTTTTACTCAATTTGCCACACGGATGCTGGGAGAACTCGTGGAATGTGAATTTGATGTTCAAGTTGGGGAGAAGATTCAAGCAGGTCAGGTGATCGGTTGGGTCGAAGGATTCAAAGCGGCAAGCGATCTTTATTGCGTAATGACCGGAGAATTTGAGGGGGGCAATCCTGATCTTAAAGAAAATGCTTGTGTGATCCGTTCCGATCCTTACGGTCAAGGTTGGCTCTATCAAGCAAAAGGAAAACCTGATCCTCAAAGCGTGGATGTTCAGGGTTATGTGCATATTCTTGATGAAACCATCGAACGTTTAAAAGCAAAGTATGATGCAAAGGAATCCCATGAATAAAGTTCGATACATCATGATGGGCGGATTTTTAGGAGCTGGAAAATCGACCGCAATCCTTAAACTAGCACGACGACTGAAAGATCAAGGATTAAAAGTTGGATTGATTACCAATGACCAAGGAAATCATCTGGTTGATACGACGGTTGTTCAATCTCATGGTTTTCCTGTGGAAGAAATTTCTGGAGGCTGTTTTTGTTGTCGTTTCAATTCATTGATGGAAGCAGCTCAACGTTTATCGAAGGAGACCGCACCCGATATTTTTATTGCTGAACCTGTTGGGAGTTGCACGGATCTGGTGGCCACGGTGACTTATCCTTTGCGCCGAATCTATGGAGATCGTTTCTTGATGGCGCCTCTCAGTGTTTTGGTGGATCCCGTCCGTGCTTTACGAATGTTAGGTCTCGAAGAAGGAGGCAAGTTTTCGTCTAAAGTTCATTATATCTATCGAAAACAACTGGAAGAAGCCGATCTGATTGTGATGAACAAAGCTGATTTACTTAACTCAACCCAGTCCCAAACTCTTCGTCAAGCTCTTGTTGAAAACTTTCCGCAAGCAGAAATTTTGGAAGTTTCCTCAAGAAATGGAAAAGGACTGGATTTTTGGTTTGACCGGATCACAACGGCCTATCAGGAATCAAAAAGAACCATGGAAGTGGATTACGAAACTTATGCCGAAGGCGAAGCCCTCTTGGGTTGGCTGAATGCGACCGTCCAGTTGTCATCCCAAGAAATGTTCGATGGAAACGAGTTTTTAAATCAGTGGGCGAAGAGAATTCAAGAAAGATTGAATCAAGAAGGAGCCGAAATTGCGCATCTCAAGATGACCTTGAATCCGGACGACGGTTTAGGGGAAGTTGCGGTGATTAATTTGGTTCGCAACGATTATGTGCCAGAACTTTCTCAAAATTTGTCCGAACCTCTTCGGAGTGGGCAGCTTATTTTGAATATTCGCGCAGAAACTTCGCCAGAAATTTTGCATGACACCGTAAAAGAAATTTTAGAAAAAAGTTCTCGAATGGATTCCAAACTTAAGATGGATTTAGAACATTTGGAGTATTTTCGGCCTGGAAAACCAATGCCCACTCATCGAATGATTGTCCCGGCATGAATTAAAAAATTAGGAAAGTCGATCTTTGGCTTCATCGAGGAGTTGGCGCTCATCTTTTGTAAGGCTTTGAATGCCCTGCCTCGCAATCTTATCCAAAATGGGATCGATCTGTTGTCGTATAAATTCATCTTTATCCGTGGGCGATTTCAAAACGCGGAGAATCGTTGGTGACTGAGCTTTCTGGTTTTTTCTTTTTTGCCATGGGAAAGAGAAAAACCATCGACGATTTGACTGAAGAGATTTAATAAAAACATATCCAAAAAGAGCGCCTCCAAGATGGGCTAGATGAGCGATATCACTGCTTCCGCTCAGAGAAAAAATAATGGAAATGGCCACAATGCCAATCGCCAAATATTTTGCCAGAAGTGTCATCGGCAACACAAAAAAGATCAAAAGTGTAATAGGACGATTTGGATACAATGTGCCGAAGGCGATGACCACCGAATAAACGGCTCCCGAAGCGCCGATCATGGGAATGTGACTGTGGATATTGAATAAATACCATAAAAAACCGCCCACAAGACCGCCTGAAATATACAGTTGAAGGAATCGTTTAGAACCAATTTCCGATTCCACCTCAATCCCCAAAAAATACAGCATCAACATATTAAAAAGCAGATGCAAAACGTTGGCATGTAAAAAGAGGTAAGAAAAAAATTGCCAGAGATAACCATGCGCGATCTGCACCGGATTCAACATGAGCCAACTAAAGATGGGCAACTTCAACCATTCACAAACAACCTGAAGACAGAAAATAACCGAATGAACAATCAAAAGCCGTTTGACCATAAAAGTAGGGTGCATCGTCCATACTCCACCATAACCTGTGTCTCGCCACGTAGAATGCATTGGTAAACTCTTATACCAAACATACTCTTTGATGTCTTGCATTCAATTCGTCATTGAAAAGCTTTGCTTGAACGATCAAAAGCAGTTTGCACGTCATTCCGTGCTTGCGAGTCTCTGTTGTCTTTGCTTGGTTTCTTAGTCATGAAAATTCGACGCGCCCTTATCTCTGTCTCAGATAAAACGGGGATTGTTGATTTTTCAAAAGTGATCGCCAAAATGGGTGTTACGATAATTTCCACTGGTGGAACAGCAAAAACATTGCGCGAAGCTGGATTAACTGTAAAAGAGGTCAGTGAATATACAGGTTATTTAGAACTGATGGATGGACGCGTCAAAACTCTTCATCCAAAAATTCATGGTGGATTGCTTTACGTCCGTGGAAACCCAAAACATGAAGGAGAAGCTCGATCACACGGAATTCGGCCCATCGATCTTGTGGTGGTGAACCTTTATCCTTTTGAGAAGACCATTTCAAAAAAAACATGCACCCGAAAGGATGCCATCGAACAAATTGATATTGGCGGGCCTTCTTTGCTTCGTAGCGCGGCAAAAAATCATGTCAGCGTCACAGTCGTGGTAGATCCTTCGGATTACAAAACGGTCACAACGGAATTAATCAAATCAGGGAATACCACTCTTCACACACGAAAACGACTTGCCGCGAAAGTCTTTGAAGTGACAGGGCGTTATGATTCAACCATTGGAACTTATCTTGCTTCAACGGATAGAAGTTTGCGTCGACAAAAGAAAGCCGAACGGTCGATGGATTTGCCCACGGAATTTTCCATTTACCTTAAGAAAGCTCAAGATCTTCGTTATGGTGAAAACCCTCATCAGAAAGCGGCTTTATACGGAAATTTCTTTGACTTTTTTGAGCAACTCCAGGGCAAGGAACTTTCCTACAACAACATTTTGGATTTAACAGCGGCGGTAGATTTGATTTCGGAGTTTTTAGATCCTACGGTTGCCATTCTTAAGCATCATAATCCCTGTGGGGTTGGACAAGATGCGGATCTAGCCATTGCGTGGGAAAAAGCTTTAGCAACAGATCGTCAGGCGCCCTTCGGAGGGATCATCGCGGTGAATCGAAAACTGGATCGAGATTTAGCCTTAAAGATTTCGGAGATTTTTAGCGAAGTCATCATTGCTCCGTCTTATGCCAAAGACGCGCTTACCGTCCTTGAAAAGAAAAAAAATCTACGCTTGATGATTCAAAAGAAAAAACACAACAAAACTTCAGCAGTTTTTGAAATGCGCTGCTGTTTCGGAGGACTGTTGGTGCAAGAGAAAGATCCACTTTCCGTCCA
>CAYVFJ010000267.1:0-3538 GCA_964450905.1 uncultured Verrucomicrobiota bacterium | reverse complement strand
GCAAGACTAGGATTAGTCCGCCTGTCAAAAACCCAGTAAATACAGCATAAATGACTGGCCGAGAGATTAAGCCTAATCCGAAGGGTTTTATCAAAAGAAGGATTGCTACAATAAAGAAACCAACAAAGGCAGCGTTCTCTTTGGTTAAAATCATGCAGCAAATAGAAATGGCTAAAAAGACAGGCCATATTTTGGAAGTAGGCTTTTGCAAAGTCTCCCACAGACTTCCCAACGTTACGATAGCCCAAAAAGCAAAAAAACCGTCCGCCAATGCATATTGTGCAAGATAGAGCTGCGTCGGAGCGAGGATCATGAGCGCTATGGTTGATAGTGCTTGACGTTTTGTGAGCCATCGCACAGCAAAACAAGAACTGGTTAATAAAATCAATATGGATGCGATCGCTGAAACGGCTCGTAGACTTTGATAGATATCTAATCCCGTTAGATGATAGGCAAGAGTCCCTGTCCATACATAAAGCAGTCTTAAGGGATGCGCATAAAACATTTTTGGTTGTTGCATGTCATCAATAAATGATTGAGTGAGCTCGGGCATTTTTTGAAGACCGCTTTGCGCCAATGTCGCGGCAAATTTGACGTGTGAGAGTTCGTCGTATCCCAAAGATTTTGAGCGGAAACTCATTAAGTCCCATCGTTGATAGGTGCCCAAGACAAGAAGCCCCACGGTTAAAATCCAGAACCAGATGTTTTTTCTTCTTAAAGTCATATCCGAACCCCCATCATCCTCCAAAAAATCATTTAAGTTAAATTGTCTGAGCTAAAAAACCGCCGTCGACTCGCATATCTGTTCCCGTAACAAAGCTGGATGCCTTTGAGCTAGCTAGAAAAATGACCGCACCCACAAGCTCGGTCGCTTCGCCAAAACGTCCCATTGGCGTATGATTAAGAATCGAGTGAGCGCGTGAGGTTGGACTGCCATCTTCATTAAAAAGAAGTTTACGATTTTGTTCGGCTGGAAAAAAACCTGGTGTGATCGAGTTTACTCGCACTCCTTGAGGAGCCCATTCGCGCGCAAGAAATTGGGTGAGATTTAACACGGCTGCCTTAGCTGCGGAATAAGCGACCACACGTGATAAAGGAATGTGCGCTGATACACTGGCGATATTGATGATACTCCCTTTGCCTTGCGCCACCATGGCAGAACCAAATTCCTGGCAGGGAAGCAAGGCGCCACCGATGAGGTTTAAATCAAAATTTGCTCGCCAATCTTCCGGAAGAATTTTTTCGAAAGATTTCTCCTGAGTGACTGTAACTTTGGCGTCATTTCCTCCGGCTGCATTGACTAAAATGGTGGGAACACCCATTTTCCTTTGGATTTCTTGGTGAACCTGTTTGAGGCTTTCTGGTTGAAGAGCGTCCACCGCATAAAAGCAGGCGGAACCGTTCTCTTTTTGGATTCGTTGAACACAAGCTTCTCCTCGTTTCTGATCTCGCCCTAAAACTGCAATCTGCGCGCCGGCTTGGGCTAATCCTTCAGCAATCACTCTGCCTAAAGTCCCTGTGGCGCCGATGACCACGGCAATTTCGTTGGATAAATTAAATAGTTTCACAGAAACATTCCGCTTGATTTTTTAGGCAGAATAGTTTCTCTTCTCTATGAATGCAATCCCCAAGCGGTCCAGATGTTGGTTCGTTGTTTTATGATCTCATTTTCATGGTGCTTGGCTTTTATCTGGCTTTTTTATGGCCCAGGATCATTCATAAAAAAGTTGAAGAAGGCGAGGAACCTATTGAAATGGAAGGAACCATCGATTGGCTGCGGCCTCTAGGGCTTCTTTTATTTTTCTATAGCACTGGGGATTTTGTCTGCAATATCATCTGGCATAATGGCATCGCTGAATTCATAGGGGTGACCGGCTTTATTCAGAAGATTTTTGGGAAGATTTTCGGGTCGGGCAGGTAAACTGCGAACTCCGAATTAAATCAACTCTTTTCATAAGCAGAATGTGCCGGCGAACTTTGACGAAGTTTTTGGATCATCCCGGGTAACACTTGGAGCGTTTTATTGATATCCGCGTCAGTATTGTAAACCGATAAACTAAATCGAATGGCCCCACGTGCGCGGGTAGGTGAAAGACCCATTGCAGTCAAAACATGCGAAGGATCTAATGAGCCTGTTGTGCATGCCGATCCCGATGAAGCACAGATTTGAGATTGATCTAAAAGTAAAAGAATCGATTCGGCCTCCGCACCGTCAAACGCTAAATTGCTGGTATTTGGAAGACGCAATGTTTTGTGTCCATTCAGATAAACTTCAGAGATGGTTGTCAAAATACCCTCTTCCAATCGGTTGCGTAATGCTTGGACACGTGTGTTCTCTTCCTGCATTCGTTCGGCGGCAAGTTCACAAGCTTTACCGAGAGCGACGATGGAGGCCACATTTTCCGTGCCACCACGTTTTCCGCGTTCCTGAGATCCTCCCATAATGGTGGGCACATAACGCGTTCGCCGGCGGATATAAAGGGCGCCGACTCCCTTCGGAGCATGTAATTTGTGTCCTACCAAAGAAAGCATATCGACCTTGTTCTTCCTAAGATCGATTGGAATTTTGCCTACGGCTTGAACGGCGTCCGTATGAAAGAGAACATCTTTGAGCTTACAAAATTCAGCGATTTCTTCGACAGGAAAAAGGACGCCAGTTTCGTTATTCGCCCACATCACGGAACAGATGGCGGTCTCTTCATCCACAGCTTTTTCGACTTCTTTAAAATCCAATGTTCCATCGGATCGCACCGGCATAAAGACAACTTCAAGCCCTTTTTTTTCGAGATATTCGTATTGTTTAATAATTGCTGAATGTTCCACTGCGGTGGTGACAATCTTCTTTTTGCCAGTTGTTTCCAGAGCTGAATGGATGGCTGAATTATCGCTTTCTGTGCCGCACGAGGTAAAAAAAATTTCTTTAGGATCGGCTCCAATGAGTTTGGCAACTTTTTCGCGAGCTTTTTCGATAAAAGCGCCAATCTGATTTCCAAAACGATAGGCGCTGGATGGATTGCCCCAGTACTCTTTGAGAAAAGGAATCATTTCCTCCAACACTTCCGGCGCAACGAGGGTAGTGGCGTTATTATCCAAATAAACCATATCTTTGGAAGAAACTGTCATACGCAAAGGAATCTGAATTAACGGGAGAGACGTTTTACAAGACCATAGAAACGGTCTTCGTAGTTTTCAAAAATGCCGTAGTGCTGGAGTTTTTCACCAAGCACCTTCATTTTTTTTGAATCAGATCCTATCTCAAGAAAATCTTTCTCAATTTCTTCACGGACAACCAGAGGAACGCCTTCGACTCTTTCTAAAAGCTTTCTTCTTTTAAGGTCTGTGACATGTTCTGGGGCAGATTTACGGATCATATCCGTTGTAAATTTCAGAAGAGACACTTCCCAGGTATCGTCTACTCCTTTGATCACCGCCGTGAGAGGATCGCCCTTTTCTTCCACATGTGATTTGACGCGACCGACCGCCACATCCAAACTTTCATGAATCGTGATTTCTTGGATTTCTTCTTTACGAAATCGGA
>CAYVFJ010000266.1:0-10464 GCA_964450905.1 uncultured Verrucomicrobiota bacterium | reverse complement strand
AGATACTGTTGAATTACTAAATAATATCGCATTCGTATCATTCAAAGTCACATTATTTCCTGAAGTAATGACGACTGTCCCAAAATTGTTTGAATTATCGAGTGTGATATTATTGCCAGAACCCGCGTCAATCGTGGTAGTACCACTCACGGTTAAATTGGCTGTGTCAGTCACGGCGCCAACAGCTGTGATGGTAAGATTGCCACCGTTGGTGCTGATTGCTCCATCAAAACTCACTAATCCGCCGGAGGTTAGAGTGAGATTCAACGCGCCCACGGTGGAACTAATGGCAGAATTAATGTCAATAAGCCCAGCAGCAGTTAAAGTTAAAGTCGCTGTGCCACCCGCTGTCTTAGCAATCGCACTATTCACCGTAATATCCCCAGCTTGAGTTCCTGTTGAACCAGTATTGATGGTCACGCTTGTGCCAGCATTGAGCGAGGAAACAATGGTAGCAACATCCACCGTGGCACTGTCGGTATCCGGCGTGAAAGTATTGGGACTGCCACTATCAAAACTTCCGCCTGCGGTCGCAGTCGTAAGGTTTACATTACGCGGATCCAATAACCATTGACCGGATGTTCCTGCGTCTACGCTAGCTCCTGAAATTTGAAGGAATTCTTTACCAGAGGTCTCCACAAATCCACCGTCTCCTCCTAAAGCGCCACCGCGCGCCGTAATTTCTCCATTAAAAATGGTCGAATTATCTGCCCACACGATTACTTTTCCGCCGTCCCCATAGCTGAGCGCGTCTGCATGAATTTCGGAAGAGCTGCTTACAAAAGTGCGTTGTGCATTTTGGATATTCGGGTTTTTACCTTGATAATCACCTCCCACAAGAACGGTGCCGCCCTGAACATCTCCGCTGACATCAATGACAGCATGATCAAAAAGTCCCACATGATCTGCTAACAACTCGACCGTGCCTCCTCTTGAATCTGTGCGATCACCCCGCACATCAATGGTTCCCGAATGAATGACGGTGGTCATACTTCCATCAGAATTTTTTCCACCACTTAAACGAACCAACCCACCATCGCCATTCACATTTTTGGCGGTGATGGTTCCTAAATTTTGAATATTACCGCCATTCGCGACAAGATACACTTCGCCATTCTTAGTCAAAGAACCTGTGGCATGGATGACTCCTTCATTATTCATGGCTAACGCGTAGACATTACCTCCTGCGGCTTTTAATTCAGCGGTGGTTGCTTCAATCGTTCCCGTGTTATTTAAGCCGATTGCCGATGGCTGACCGTTGACCGTTGATGACGGTTTAACAATCAAACGTTCGTTCCCAGCCTGCACCAACAAAACTTCCTGTCCTGCCGCAAGTCCTACCACTCCATTTGCGGCCGAAATAATCCCCGTATTTTCAATTTTATTTGCGATGAGAAACACATTGCCTCCCACCGCGTTGATGGTTCCGAAATTTTGAATCGCAGCAGTTGAAGCGCCAGAAAAATTGAGATCACCACCTCCCATAAACTCAGAGTCAGCAATATCCAAGGTGGATGCAATAAAGGCGCCTGCATCAATTCGAGCGCCGGATCCTATCAGAATTCCGTTCGGATTGATGAGATAAACCTGGCCGTTGGCTTCTAAACTCCCCAAGATTGAAGAAAGATTTCCGGAAACAACCCGATTGAGAGCTGCGGAACTTGAGCTAGGCTGAATAAATCGGGTTAACTCACCGGAACCAATAGAAAAATCTTGCCAATTGATGATCACACGATCGCCGGTGGTGATTTGAAGGGTTGACCCATTTCTTTCGAACGAAGCTGAACCTGCCACGACACTTTCGCCCACAGGATTAGCTCGAAGCGGTAAAACTGAGAAGAAAACTGTTTCCACAACCATCAAGACCACTACTCCTTGTCGCCACAGAGATACCGTCCCAACATTGTGATGATACTTTTTCAAACTATTGAAGAAGCTCTACGCTTCGTTTGATAGTTCTACCGAAGGTTTAATTCACCTATAGCATACATTTACCTTAATCGCAAATTCTGGAATCTATTTAAACGACTTCTTTCCTTTGGAAAAAAACTCGAAACCTGACGCGGAAGCTAATATTCTACCTTGATATTTCTGGTTCGTCTTTGTTAATTCGGGGGTAGGGGGGATGGGCGGCGTTATGTTTGCGCTCGAATGAAAGAGAAGATCCTGTTCTGTTAAATATCGATCCGAAACAGCCGAAAATTGATCCACGAGAACCGTCACTGGATCGCTGCCGAAGGTTGGGCTTGTTGAATGAAGAAATCCTTTTCCAGCAGCATATTTCGATCCGGTTGGATAATTCACATTAAATTCCCTAAAATCAAAAGATAATCCTCCTGTTTGATCCGTGGAAGGATCTGTGGAATAGATCAAAAAGCGATCAGACGAAATGGCGGATGACCCCGCGTTATTAATAAAATGATTGCCTACTAATGTTAAAGCATTCGCTGTGACTTTGCCGGATAAGGTCAGATCGCCCCCTGCAGCTCTCGCAGTCAATGTCCCTCCGACAGATGACACTCCCAAGTTAAGGGCATTGGTATCGGTGATATCGATGTTGTTAGCGCCGGAGTTATTTAACGATACCGCGCCAATAAAATCATTGCCAGCCGTTGTCAGCGTAAGAGCATTGGCTCCGGCATTCACCGTCGTCGTCCCGGTAATTGTGAGTGCAACGCTTTGTGTGATGGCTCCTACACTTGTCAGAACCAAAGCGTTTGCAACCGAGGAAGCTCCTCCCGAAAATGTGATCGCGCCGGAAGCATTTCCGGCATTCAGAGAGAGTGTGCCAATCGATGCTGGCACACTGACCGTGCTCATCGTGATGGTGGTGGCATTCGATCCACCGATGGTGAGAGTCCCAGAAGTGGTGAATGTGTCGAGCTCGGCATCCGTGATATTCATGGTGCCTGCTCCTATGCCTAATCCAACGGTGCTTGACAGGCTTGGATTGATGGTGATCGCGCCGCTCCCGCTATTGATGGTTGAACTGGAATTAAGTCCCAATGAGACTGCTGTTAAAGAGATAGGCTGATTGGCTGTCGTCAAACTGCCCGATGCATTAGTATTGATATTCCCTGCGCCGCCAGGAGTGTTATCATCCGCGCTCAAGGTCAGTGTGCCTGTGCCACTCGCAGTAACGGCTGCGCTGATACTGACATTATTGCCCGCACGAAGAACCAAACTGACATTCGCCGCGCCTGTCGCAGTTGCCAGATTAAAAGCGTTGCTCACGGTCACATTTGATGTTGCTTGCAATTCGATTGTAGAACCGGCCGCCACGCCCGCGAAACTTCCTGTTGTCGCGGTTACATCAAAAACGCTGTCCAATCCACTATCCTCAGCAAATGTTTCGGTCAGATCCGATGCCGCATTAAACCCGGCGGTATTTGTATCAGCGCCAGTTGATACTGTGATGTTAGCAGGATCCAGCAACAGTCTTCCTCCCACACCATTCACCGCTTCAAGATCCGCTTTTCCTTGGAAAGAGAGATGACGATGTCCAGATACCTCGATCAACCCGCCATTACCATCCTCACTGCCGCCACGAGCGCTTGCGTCACCATAAAAGCGAGTGGTTCCATCAGCCCAAACAATCACCTTACCGCCGTCACCAGAACTAAGTGCGTCCGCTTTAATTTGGGCGTCTTGATCGACATAAGTGACGAGAGCATTCTGAATATCCGGATTTTTTCCCTGGTAATCGCCGCCAATCAGAGCCTCTCCACCACCCATATCACCCGTCACATCCACCCATGATCCTTTAAATAACCCTACGTAATCACCGAGAATTCGCACCGAACCGCCCTGAGATCCGGTTCCGTTGCCGCTTGCATCGATGGTTCCGTAATTAAGCGCCATGGCTGGCGATTCATCGTTGTGCCCAGCCGAAATCAACGCGTCACCACCGTTACCGTTGACATTGCTAGCTGTAATCGTCCCGTAATTCTCAATGTTCCCTCCGTTTGCGACAAGGTATACTTCTCCACCCTTATACAATGAACCTGTGGCGTTAATCACTCCTTCATTATTTATGGCTAACGCATAAACGTTGCCACCCGCGGCTTTTAATTCAGCGGTTGCCGCTTCAATTATTCCAGTATTCGCAATCCCAACATCTGTGAATGATGTTCCATAAACAGTCGACGGCTTAACAATCAGACGTTCGTTCCCAGCCTGCACCAACAAAACTTCCTGTCCTGCCGCAAGTCCTACCACCCCATCTGCAGCCGAGATGGCGCCTATATTTTCGATTTTATTTGTAATGAGAAACACATCGCCTCCCACCGCGTTGATCGTCCCGAAATTTTCAATCGCAGCAGTTGAAGCGCCAGAAAAACTGAGATCACCACCTCCCATAAATTCGGCATCAGCAATATCCAAAGTTGATGCAGTAAAGGTGCCTACATTGATGCGAGCGCCGGATCCTATCAGAATTCCATTGGGATTGATGAGATAAACCTGTCCGTTCGCTTCCAAGTTTCCCAAGATCGAAGAAAGATTTCCGGAAACAACCCGATTGAGAGCTGCAGAACTTGAGCTAGGCTGAATCAATCGGGTTAACTCACCGGAACCAATTGAAAAATCTTGCCAGTTAATGATCACACGATCGCTAGTTACGATCTGAAGCGTTGACCCGTTTGTTTCGAATGAAGCCGATCCAGTCACGACACTTTCGCCCATAGGATTAGCTCGAATCGGTGAAGCAGAAAAGAAAATAGTTTCTACAACCATCAAGATCACCACTCCTTGTCGCCACAGAGGTGTCAGCCCAACTTTATTTGCATGCTTTTTCAAGCGACTAAAAAGGATCCTTAGCTTGGCTTGCTAAAGACGTCACTACCAATAGCAGATATTTATCTTCATTGCAAATGATCCAATCAAATTGTCAAATTCAGAATTTTTATGGAACTCGCACAACAAAAGGGATTGTAAGAATTTCTTCGCGATGACGGAACTGTCCCCAAATTTTGTAGAGACCGCTTTTTGGAAAAAAAGCGGGAAATATGACTTCAGGACCAGAGTAACTCATGCTCGGAGAATTCATTCCCATTTCATACATCATTTGCCGTTGTTTCCCTAATTTTGGAAATCCTTCCTCTGCATTCACAACCGTTTCCAAAAATGGAACGCCCTTTTGTTCTTTCGATAAAGAATGGTTATGATCCTCAGGATGGGTATGCTGAAAATAGGAGGTATCTTCACTGACGATGATGCAATGACCGAAACATCCTAAAAAAGGTTTTAAATCGGAGAGACCCTTTTCATTTTCGTATAAACCAAACTTTAAATAAGATTTTTGTCCCACAGATAAAATCAACGGTTGAGTGAATAACAAGATATCGCGTCCATGATGATGAACTGTTTCATAAGCATTTTCGCAGAGCTTTTCCTCGGGAGGAGATAAACCTTTCACATGAATGGGAATCCGAAATGTTTGTGTGGTTTTTCCTTTTGGGACCAAATCTGCAAACAAAATAAAATCGCCACCATATGCAAAGCGATAATCTAAAATAAAAGATCCGTCTGATTGTAAGATCGGATGAACATGATCGAAAAACGAAAGATTTTTACTCACAACGATTAAGTGCAAAGGATGTTCATGAACCACTTCGAAATCGCGCGTTCGCTGTTGTTGAGATGGATCCATCAACTGAAAACGCAACTGACAGGGTTGATTTGCCAATGGTTCCTGCGGCGTTAATTGACAGTCTAAATGATATTTTGTGTGAGGCAAAACGTCCACAGAACGAGAACTAAAAAAACTTATAAACCGTGGAATGTCTTCGTTATAAGTGATTAAAAGAAATGATTCGATCAGAAGAATCGCAGGCCATAAATAAGTCCGCCAGCGTGGTCCTTGAACCTGGATAAACTCCCATAAATTGGTTGCCCCAGCACAGAGCGCAACCATTCCCATCGTCAGATGATGAAGATAAACTCCAATCGCTCGATTCGAATAAGGCGCCACGCTATGCACATGAGTGAATAGCAGCCCGCCTCCCACAAGGGCAAGGAGCGCCAGTCCCAGTTGGTGACGCGAAGAATGGAGTGAAGTAACCTTTTGATTGGTTCGGCCAAACAAACCAAAACCGCCAGTCACAAGCATCAATAAGGAAAAAATTTTATGCTGCAAAACTTCTTTATCATAAATGGGCCGAGCATTGGATAACGGCCATGAATCGGTATCACTAAAAATCATCAGGAAAACACCGCCTACCAGGAGAACATAAGGTCCTCCACGCCACAGTTGATGGGTTTGTTGAGGCCACAGCTTGGATGCGATGAGGAAAAGGCTGAGCGCAAAGACGAGCCACCCAAAAATATGATGCATCATTTCAGAATAAATAATGCTTTCGTGAGTTTGTTCCTGATAGAGATCCTTTAAATCCTGCATATCCAGCGCGTGCCCCTCATGAACCGCGCCGACATTAGCTCCATGATCAAAAACTAAACAACCCCCTTGATGAGCAGTATAAATCAATAAACCAGAAGCGATCATTAAAACCAAAAGGTAAATCTTAAAAAACCATGATAACCGATCTGGCTGCAAATAGAAGCGCGCCACCGTCAGCAAAATAAAAAGCCAAGTGGTGATCATGGCCCAAATCCCGTGAGCATCCACCGGGGCATGAGGCGTTCCTCCTCTGACCGCAAAGACCTCAGCGAAATTGCCGCTGACAAAAGCAAACAAAGAAATGACACAGCCAGCCGCTAAAAGACCTCTTGCCGCTGATGAAAATCGATCCAGTCCTTTCCAATAGCCTATGAACTCACAAACAAGAGCAGAAAGCAGAAGAACGATAGGAAAGTGAACAAGAATAGGATGCAACCACGAAAGATAATATCCAATATGCATAATCAAAAAAGGGCAACGATTTAGCTATAAACCATAAGAGGCTCTTGCAAAACTCAGAAATTAGCCACAAAAAGGCGCAAAAACCACAAAAAACAGACGGCCTTCCCTGTCTGGATCGCGATCGGCGATCGTTCCTACACACCTGAATAGTTGCATAAATAGTTGGATTAAATCGTTCTTGCGATCATGGAGCTCTCAACTTATAGTTCGCTGATGATCCAGATTTCTTCAGAACTGCAAGATCTTCTTCTTCTAGAAAAATGACAGTTTGTAGAAGACTTATGGGATAGTATTTCCAAAAATGAAGAAAAATATTCCTGTTCCTGAGCGGTAGAAAGAAGAACTTGCTGAGAGGAGAAGAAATTTTTCAAAAAAATTTTCAGTCAGGTTTATCTTTGGATAAAACTTTAACTTACTAGGAAGTAACCTACGGGCTCTTAGCTCAGCGGTCAGAGCAGGGGACTCATAATCCCTTGGTCGCAGGTTCAAATCCTGCAGGGCCCACCATTCGATAAGCTCATGACAAGCTTCTTTGGAATGTAGAATGGAATTTGTTGTTGGATTAAAGATGAGATATGAAAGTAGACGTGTTTTGTGGGGGGATTGCTCAAACTAACGGTTATGTGATTACGGACGAAAAGTCGACGCTCGTGGTGGATGCTCCGGATGGAATGGCGGATTGGTTGAAAGAAAAGGGAATCCGTCCAGTAGGACTTTTGGTGACTCACGGACACTGGGATCATATTGTAGATGCATGGGCTATTCAACAAAACTTCAAGATTCCTGTGGTCGTTCATCAGGATAGCGCGCCTCTCCTCGAAAAACCTTCGATTCAATTGGCTTTTAATCCATTTTATCGTCTTCAACCTTGTCAGCCAGATGATGTGCTGACTCACGAAAGGAACTTTCAAATTTCGACCTTCAACTTTCAGCTATTATTATGTCCGGGTCACTGTCCTGGTTCGCTCTGTTTTTATTTGCCTGAAGAAAAAATGTTATTTGGGGGTGATGTCTTATTTAGCGGGGGAGTTGGGCGTTGGGATTTGCCGGGCGCTTCGCAGAAAGAATTATTTGAATCGATTGCAACAAAAATTCTTACTTTGCCGGATGAGACTCAGGTATTTCCGGGACACGGTTCTTCTACAACGATTGGAGAGGAACGTCGAACCAATCCTTTTTTGTTGGAATACTGCAAATGAAAATGATTGCTAAAAGCATAAAAAATGACTCCTAACCATCCTCAGCACGGACATCTTCCGCATTGGTTCCGTCGATATTGGAATCGATTTATGCTGTGGGAAATAAGGCACGCATGGAAGGCTGTTATTTTATTTTTTATATTGATGACTACTTTGGGGTGGCAGGGCGGTAAATTATCCAAACGCCTTCGCGGCGGGTTGGTTAATTTACCTGGAAGCGAAAGCGCTCATGTTCTTCAAGTCGTCGAACAAGATTTCTCAAAGGCGATCGCCTACCCCACCATCCTTGTTCAGGAAGCAGGCTTTGGAACAGAACAAGATTTAGAAAAAGGATGGGAAAAAGCTCTGGATACAACCAAGAAAGTAAGTGATGTGCAAAATGTGATTGATATGCATTTAGGACGGAAAATTGTCGTGAATATCGCGATAAACACTCGTTCCTTTCGAGAAGCTCAGGAAATGATCTACGCTCTTCGCAAAGAAGGTTTGCCCGAAGGTTTTAAAGAGCAAGATGTGGATATCAAAATGAACAAAGAAGGAGCTATTTCTGTGATCATGGAAACAGATGTTCGTTCGTTTAAAGAGGGTGAACTTCGTCGTAAGAGTCTCGAAAAAGGGATGGAGCATGTTCAATTACCGAAAGGATCTTCCATTGATTTTAAAGTGATTCGTCATCCGCGTCGGAATTTTGCAATGGTGGAAACAGGTGTGACTTCTTATCAGGAAGCTGAAACATTGACTGCCAGCCTCCAAAAAGGGTTGCACGATCTTCAACTGCCTGTCGGCAATCGGGTGTATGTCACTGGATTGCCATCTTTATTTTATGATCTCAATAGAGAGGCAACTGCAGCATTAAAAAAAGCGGAATGGATCGGATTACCCATCTGTTTTTTATTGTTGATATGGATTTTTGGATCGCCCATGGCAGCCATGTTACCCATTGCCATGGCATTGCTGACAGTCGCCATGGGATCGGCCATCATGAGTAAGGTAGGTAAATACATGGATATCTCCATGTTTGTGCCAAGTGTTCTTTCGATGATTGGTCTGGGTGTGGGAGTGGATTACATGCTCATTTTATTGTCACGATTTCGCGAGTGTGTGGTCAAACACACTCATATGGACGAGGCCATCATGGAATCGATGCATTTGGTTGCACCCACTTTACTAGGGTCTGGACTCACAGTAACTCTTGGTTTTTCAGCTTTGGTTTTCACACCCATCACGCTGTTTCGTGCCATGGGCGTGGCGGGGATCGTCGTCATTCTTTGCGCACTTTTAAGTATTTTTATTCTTTCACCGCCACTTTTTAAAGTGATGAGCCGGTATATTTCATGGGGTCAACCCGTTGAAACACATTCTATTTTTTGGAAACGCTGGACTCATTTTGTGGTGGAACATCCAAAACTTTGTCTTTTTGTTGGATTGATTTTGATGCTGACCATGGCATTCCCTGTTTTGAACATCCGAACGGCTTCTCTCAATCCCGATGCTCTTCCGTCTCATTTAGAATCTCACAAAGGATACAGTCTTTGTAAGAACGGTTTTGGGGCAGGCTGGTTGATGCCTGCAGTGATTGTGGTCAAAAAATCAGATCATTCGAGTGAAGAAAATTATTTGCAACAGGAACAGAATTTTATTCGTAAATTAAGAAATATGGAATCTACTTTTGATGCCGTAGGGGCAAGTGATTTAACCTCGGCAAGCACGCAAGGATTTAGCATCGAGATTCCTTCCAATTTTTTCTTTTCGAAGAGTGGTCAGTACCATTTGATTTTGGCCATGTTTGACGGCAATCCCATGTCGTTTGAAGGAAGAAAATGGGTGGAAGAGATTCGTCAGATGGGAACTCAAGAATGGAAAAATACAGACGGATTTGCCTGTCATGTCGGAGGTGTCGTGGCGAGCACATTGGATATTGATAAAGCGGTAGCTGTTTATATTGTTCGAATCGCCTGTTTTTGCATGGGAGTGACTTTCCTCTGTCTGGCATTCCTCTACCGCTCTATTTTTGTGCCTCTTCAGGCAATCGTGATGAATCTCTTATCCGTAACGGCGGCTTACGGTTTTTTAGTTTTATGGTTTCAGAAGGGATTAGGCGTATTTTTTACACCGACACTAATGACGGGCGCTCAGGGAATGAATTCCATTGTCATTCTCCTTTTGTTTTGCGCTCTTTTTGGTCTTTCGATGGATTATCAGGTTTTTCTTGTCAGTCGAATGAGTGAAGAATGGCATCGTTCACATAACAACAAACTTGCGGTTCGTCATGGAATAGAATTGACAGGAAGAGTGGTGACTGGCGCGGCGCTTGTTATGGTTGCCATCTTTCTGGCATTTGCGTTTGTTTCGGTTCTCGAAACACGTCAGTTTGGAACCGGCATGGCAGCCGCGATTGTTTTTGAT
>CAYVFJ010000265.1:0-13030 GCA_964450905.1 uncultured Verrucomicrobiota bacterium | reverse complement strand
CACCTCTTTTACGCAAATTTTTTAAATCTGCGTAATCTGCGCAATCTGCGGACAGGCTCTAAATATAAGAATTAAGAACTATTTCTCCGTTGAATGAAGGGATTGGATATATTTACGTTTTTCTAAAAAACCGAGTGTTCTGAAGCGGCGTATTAATTCAACGCGTTTTTTTGATTGAAGAGAGTCTAAATATTTGACCAATCTTAATCCAAGCCGGTTGCTCTGAAGATAACGATTTTTCAAAATCACATTTTGGTAATCAAAACTTTCTTTCTTAAATAAATAATGTTGAATCCAAACATTTTCTCGTTGAGTTAACTTAGATTTTTTTCTTTTCTTCAAGATGCCAACCATCATTTTTAGAGTTAAATAGGTGTCCACTTTGGCCTGCAACTCAAGATTACAAAAAAGATTTTCGGAATCTATTTCCAAACGATGTTCATGAAATAAAAGCGCTCCATGGAGTGCATGATCTATTTCTTCAATGAAAACAATAAGCGCGTGGATATTTTCGTTGCTTAATTCAGAAAAAGGATGATGTTCCTCTAATGCTGAAATCACCTCTGGATGATAATAAATGGCCAAGTAAAGATTTCCGTTGATCACACGCAAAAAAGTGCGCGCTTGAGAGCTCAGTTCTTGAACAACTGTACCAGCCTTGGCAGACAACTCCCTGTAACGCTGACCATTCACTAAACATTTTTCCAGATCCACACCCGCGGGCGCGTAAGTGCGCTCTAATAATTTTTGAATTTGATGGAGGAACGTCACTGGTTGCTATATTAGTAAGACCCTAACACATTTTTTTTGAATCCTCAAGCGAAGCCACGTCAAGAAAAAGTATTTAAAAAAAAAGCAAAAAAAACCTTGAGCTCAAAAAAAAAATCTATAGACTCAGCCATCGCGGCTGGTAAGGATAGGTGAAAATAGGTTGTGAATAACTTGTGAAGAACTCACCCCCCTCACCTTCCGCAAAGATGATGATTTTTACCAACAAAATGATTCGCTCAGTATACATAAAATTTTGTTTTCAGTCCATTGTTGAGAAACTTGCCAGTCGAACCATATTTCATCCAAATAATATATATAACTACTTGATAATCAACAACTTAAGTAGATATATCTCTGAATATAGTGTTTTGGATGATTTAATAAAAGGAAACTAAGGAAAGAGAGCCACAGATTGATCGAATAGATTGTTCTACAGTCCTTTGTATCTGTGGGTTAAAAACTACCTGTGAATAACTTGACCTATTTTTGCTTATGAAATATTCTGTTCATGAACTTTGGAAAAACACCATATTACGATTACAGCAACTTGTTGCGCCACAAATATTTAAACGATGGTTCAATCCGATTAAACCGTTGCATATGGAAGGTGATTGTCTTCATTTGCAGGTGCCTGGACATCTTTATCGTTATTGGTTAGAGGATAATTACGGTGAATTACTCAGGGAAACCCTGAGTGCGATTGAAGGGGAATCCCTTACTTTTCTTTTTGTGCATCAGAGTGATCCAGAGAATGAAAACCGCGTTCAACAACCTCCTGAGTCCTTGCGTATTTCCAAACATCGTTATGGAAATTATGAAAAGAGCCCTCTCAATCCCATGTTCACATTTAATAATTTTGTTGTGGGACCTAGCAATCAATATGCTCACGCAGGTTGTTGGGCTGTGGCTCAATCACCGGCTCGCGCTTATAATCCCCTCTTCATCTATGGAGCAACTGGGTTGGGTAAAACTCATTTAATGCATGCGGTCGGCAATCTTTTATTAAACCAAAACAAGTCTGAATATGTGGCTTACGTTTCAACGGAACGATTTGTGAATGAATTCATCGATGCCATTCAAAATAAAAAGTTTGTTCCATTTCGTAAAAAGTATCGGAGCTGCGATATTTTGCTGGTGGATGATATTCATTTCTTGGGGCGTGGCGATCAAATACAGGAAGAATTTTTTCACACTTTCAACACCTTATTTGAATCTCAAAAACAGATTGTCCTGTCAAGCGACCGTCCAGCCATGGAAATCGCAGGTTTAGAACACCGTTTGATGTCACGTTTCGAATGGGGCCTTACGGTTCAATTGCTTTTACCTGATGAAGAAACAAGGGTAGCGATTCTTCGTAAAAAGCAGGAAAATAGTCCCATCAAAATCTCGGATGAAATATTACATTTTCTAGCTCATCACATTAAAACAAACATCCGTCGTTTAGAGGGCGCCTGGGCAAAGATATGGTTTGCGAGCAAACTCAAGGGACGACCTTTAGATCTCAAAGAAGTGGAGAATGAACTCCAGGATATTTTGGTGGAAGAAAGCAAACAGGCATTGACTGCGGAAACGATCCAGAAACGTGTGGCCACTTATTATGATATTCGTCTTGCGGATATGACCAGCAAACGTCGAAGCGCCAACATTGCTTTTCCAAGACAAGTCGCCATGTTTTTGTGTCGCTCGATGACACAATCTTCTCTCAATGAAATAGGCGAATCCTTTGGAGGTCGAGATCATGGCACTGTGATTCATGCATGTCGTGTGGTCGACGAAAAACTTAAAAACGATTCCAGCCTTAAACAAGCCATCAATCAATTAACGAAACAGCTTACCCATTAAGAATTTTTGTTTTGTAAAAGACGATTTTGAGATATGATTCATTGATCGTATGGCACGAGGTTCCTCAATAGAGAGAAACGAAGACAATAGTAATCTTAAGATCTACCTACGGGAGATCTCGGAAGTGCCATTGCTTGATCGTGAAGCTGAAATAAAACTCGCGCGTCGTGTCAAAAAGAAAGATCCCAAGGCGCGTATTGAAATGATTAGCGCGAACTTGAGGTTGGTGGTCAAGATTGCCCATGATTATGGTCATTTAGGTTTACCTATTCAGGATCTGATTTCAGAAGGAAATATAGGTCTGATGAAGGCCGTAGAACGCTTTGATCCGAATCGTGGGGTCAAGCTTTCGACCTACGCAGCATGGTGGATCAAACAATCGATCAAGCGAGCGTTGGCGAATCAATCCAAGACTATCCGTTTACCGGTCCATATCGTTGACAAACTTTCGCGAATGAGGCGAATCGCCATTCAGTTAGCAGATGTGTTGGGACGTGAACCCACGGACGAAGAACTATCCGAAGAGATGGGGGTTCCTTTGTACAAGATCACCCAATTAAAGACAATCTCATTACGCCCGTCTTCTTTGGATGCGCCGGTTGGTGATGATGAGAATGCTTCTTTTGGTGAGATTGTGGCAGATGAATCTTCTTTGGATCCGGCTGAGTTGTTACGTGATAAAGCTTTGAGAAAAGATGTCATGGATATGGTTGAAGAACTAGATGAACGTGAACGCGCTATTATGATTACGCGATACGGTTTGGATGGATCCAAACCCATGACTCTGGAAATGATTGGCAGAAAATTTAAGGTCACACGAGAACGAATCCGTCAGATTCAAAATATTGCTTTACACAAAATGAAAGGAATGATGCGAAAGCAAGAGGAGGAGATGAAAGATACATCGTAACATTTTTTATGAAAAAAATTTCTCAAGAATTGAAGGCAGCGATCCGGGATGTCCCTGATTTTCCTGAAAAAGGCATCGTTTTTAAAGATATCACACCCATCTTAGCAAGCTCTTCCCTGTTTCGGTCTTCGATCGAATGCTTGGTCTCTCAACACCGGGATCGAAAAATAGATGCAGTGGTAGGTATTGACGCGCGTGGATTTATTTTTGCGGGGGCTGTTGCTTGTAATCTTGGAATTGGATTTATTCCTGTGCGAAAGAAAGGGAAATTACCGTACCAAACCGAATCCGTAGCTTACGATCTTGAGTATGGAAAAGGGGAGTTAGAAATCCATATCGACGCGCTTAAAAAAGGAGGTCGCGTGATTATTGTGGATGATTTGCTGGCGACAGGAGGAACGGCTCTTGCGGCTGCGAAGCTGATTGAAAAAATTGGGGGACATGTGATGGGGATCAATTTTTTAATCGAATTAACTTATTTGGACGGACGAAAAAAACTGAACAATTATCAAGTCACTTCAACCATCCAGTATTAGTTTTCTGGTTTTAGATCTCATCTGTGATTTCTTTGATTCTTTGTGTCATGCTCGAGTTGCCCCAGAGTTTGTTGGAAAAACTTCAAACAACAAAACTTCAAGAGACACCAAGAATCATCGTGGTGGATGTCACTCATCAAAAACTTGGTTTTTTCGAAAATCATCAACTCAAATTAGAATATCCCATTTCGACATCCAGCAAGGGAGTCGGTCAGAAAGTGGATAGTTATCAGACACCTTTAGGACTTCATCGGATTAAAATTAAAATTGGCAAGGATCTGCCTCAGGGAGCGATCTTTGAAAATCGTGTGTTTAATGGACAAATTTGGATTTCATTATCCATTCACGCCTTCCCTGCGACTTCAGATTTAATTACAAGCCGTATTCTTTGGTTGGAAGGCATGGAAAAAGGATGGAATGCCGGTCATGATGCCGAGGGTACCCTGGTCGATTCTTACGAACGTTATATTTACATTCATGGAACCAATCATGAAGGTGAAATCGGAAGACCTGTTTCGATCGGATGTGTTCGCATGAAAAACACAGAAATGATCACTCTCTTTGACCAGGTTCAGGAAGGCGATCTAGTTTGGATCCAGGAATGAAGTTCTCATGACTAAACTATCTGCAGATCAATGAAATGATGTATCTAAAAAGAGCAGTTAGAAATGATCACCGCTAACCTGCCTCCCTTTAGTGGAGGAGGATGACAGGAAAGTTAGAAGTTAGAAATTCCTTGCGGTTCATCCCTGAGTTTTGCAAGAGCCTTTATCTACAGATCGCTTTACGTGAGCGTGGAAAACTGTTACATCAAGCTTATGTCAAACATTGAAAATATAGTAGTGATCGGTTCCGGATGCGCTGGATGGACTGCAGCCATTTATGCGGCACGCGCCAATCTCAAACCTCTCGTGGTCACAGGTCAAATGCCAGGTGGACTTTTGACGACCACCAGTATCGTGGAAAATTATCCCGGTTTTCCGGAAGGTGTAGACGGCAAGAAGTTGATGGAAGACCTCCAAAAACAAGCCGAACGATTTGGCGCCAAAACTCAATACGGAAGTATGGTCGAAAAAGTAGACCTATCCAAACAACCTTTTCAACTCACCGTAGACGACGAAGTGATTTCCACAAAAACCGTGATTATCGCCGTCGGAGCCGGACATCGACATCTCGATTTGGAGAGTGAAAGAAAATTGGAAAATAAAGGCGTCACTTATTGCGCGACATGTGACGGTCCCCTCCCCATCTTCCGAAACAAACCTCTTGTGGTTATTGGCGGTGGCGATTCAGCTTGTGAAGAAGCCATTTATCTCACCCACTTTGCGTCCCAAGTCTATTTGATCCATCGTCGAGATCAACTACGCGCCTCAAAAATTATGGCTGAACGAACAGTCTCCCATCCCAAAATCAAAATGGTGTGGGACAGTGTGGTCGAAGATGTTCTAGATGTCACAAAAGATATGGTTACAGGAATCCAAGTGAAAAACTTGAAAACAGGACAACAAACAGAAATTTCCTGCGCGGGAGTTTTCGTTGCTATTGGGCATGTGCCTAATACTCAAATTTTTAAAGATCAACTTGAAATGAACGAAACGGGTTACCTTCACGTTCAACATCCAACCACAAGAACAAATATTCCCGGAGTATTCGCTTGTGGCGATTGCGTGGATCATATCTATCGTCAAGCCGTCACAGCCGCCGGCACAGGCTGTTCTGCTGCCATAGATGCCGAGCGTTATCTTGCCTCCGCATAAACATAGCCATAGAGCAAAATGGATGTCTGCTTTCCGTTATGAACGAGGAATATAAAACTTTGCCGGTTGATCGTTTCCACGGAAAAAATATAAAACATGATTCCGATATCGTGACCATTGAAGAACCTTTGGAAATCCGTATCGGCAAGGAACCGTTATGCATCACGATGCGAACGCCCGGCTATGATTTTGATCTCGTGATCGGGTTTTTATTGACTGAAGGAATCATTATTCCATCAAAAATTCCAGAATTAAAAAATACAGGGAAAAATGTCGTCACCGTTTACGCTCATCGGAAAACAAAGAACCATTATCGTAAATTAAAAAATCATTTCTTTGTGTCAAGTAGCTGTGGGTTATGCGGACGTTCGAGCATAGAAAATATTCGACAAAAACTTGGCTCTATCAAAAGTGATGTTCATATTTCTTCTTCTGTATTAAGAAAATTACCCAAACTCATGCGATTAAAACAGAAAACCTTTGGCGCCACAGGTGGACTTCATGCGGCTGCCTTGTTTGATCACAACGGTAAAATCTTTGTGGTGCGTGAGGATGTAGGACGTCATAATGCTGTGGATAAAGTGATGGGCGCATGGATTCGAAGTTTTGATCCACATCGTCCTGACGGATTACTCGTAAGTGGGCGAGCTTCATTTGAAATCGTTCAAAAAGCGTTGGCCGCAAAAATTCCTATCGTTGCCGCAGTTTCTGCTCCCTCAAGTTTAGCCGTCGAATTAGCCCGGGAAACGGGAATCACCCTCATTGCTTTTTTACGTGGAAACACATTTAATATTTATTCACGGCCAGATCGAATAGAATAAGATCGTTTAAGCTACAAAAAGGGCACAAGGCTCACAAGATCCTCTATGAGTGGTTTTAAAATATGCTGACTGGATTAATTCTTGCTGGTGGAAAATCTTTCCGAATGGGACGTGACAAAGCGTTTTTAGAAATCAATGGAAAGCCATTGCTTCAACTTCAAATGGAACGGTTAGAACTTGCAGGTTGTGCTGAAATTCTGATTTCCGGACCAAATAATCGTGGTTATGAGAGATTCGAAAAACAAATTGTGGAGGATCACATTCAAAATAGTGGTTCTCTAGCTGGTTTGTGCGCAGGATTAGCCGCGGCCAAAAACGAATCGATTCTTGTGCTCGCCATTGATTTGCCAAATTTAACTGTAGAATTTTTAAAATGGCTCATCGAACAATCCAAAGATCATTTCCTAACTTGCCCTCAATCCGAAAATGGTTTTGAACCGTTATGCGCGATTTATCATCGTCAAACCTGTCTCCCCATGATTAAAAAACGTCTAGAACAAAGACAGCTCACGCTTCAAGAACTCATTAAAGAACTTTGTCAACTCAACCCCCCCCGCATCATTTTGCCGTCAGAATGGAAAAAGTGGGGAAAAGATTTGTTTCATAATTGGAATACGCAAGGCGGTTTTTGCCCCTCTTCCATTCGTTGACAAACCAGACGGATTTGCTAGAGTTCAAGTGGATTAGAATTTATGCTTCACGTAACACTTAATGCAGCCTCCCAAATTAAAGTGGCTCTTTCAGAAAGAAAAGAGCCTTTAATGAATGGCGGGTTGCGGATTACTGTGGAGGGTGGAGGATGTTCTGGAAGACAATATGTGATGTCTTATGATTCTCGTAAATCGAGCGATCAAGTTTTTCATGAGCATGATGTAGATGTGCTGATTGATTCAGCGAGTTTGGTTTACTTGGATGGTTCCACGATTGACTATGTGAATGAACTGAGTTCTACTGGGTTCAAGCTTCTTAATCCGAATGCTAAACAAACTTGTGGCTGTGGAACTTCATTCGAAGCGTAAGCCTGGCAAAGGATATTTAAATCTGCGAGATTTTACCTTATGATTCCTTCAATCAATTCCATAGAAACTCAAAGTGTCGATCCCTTGCCTCACAGCAAAAAAATTTATGTTCAAGGAAAGGTTCATCCCTTGATTCGTGTGCCATTTCGAGAAATTACTCTTTCTTCAACAAAAGATTTTAATGGAAAACTCGAAGTCAATGAACCCATTCGTGTTTATGATTGCTCCGGTTCTTGGAGCGATCCAGATGTCGTTTGTGATATCAACCAAGGGTTGGCACCTTTAAGGCGTGATTGGATCATGTCACGAGAGGATGTGACAGAATATCAAGGGCGCGAGGTGAAGCCTGAAGACAACGGTTATCTTACCGAAAAACATGCGCAATATGCCAGTCGCCGAGAGGCAAAAGGAGTTTTGAACCCGTTTCCTGGATTAAAACGTAAAGCTCTTCGCTCTAAAAATGGAAAAGCGGTGACCCAGATTGCTTACGCTCGCCAAGGGATCATTACTCCGGAAATGGAATTTATTGCGATTCGCGAAAATCTTGGACGTCAAAATGCAATGGAAATTTGTTATCAAGATGGGATGAAGAATAATGGAGTTCGTTCCCATGCTCAAAAAGGAATGACCAATACCCTGAGTCATCAACATCCAGGAGAGAGTTTGGGCGCGGCTATCCCCCCGTTTATGACTCCTGAATTTGTTCGTGATGAAGTAGCCCGTGGGAGAGCGATTATTCCTTCCAATATCAATCATCCTGAAAGTGAGCCAATGATTATTGGCCGAAATTTTCTTGTAAAGATCAATGCAAACATCGGGAATTCAGCCGTGGCCTCAAGCATTGAGGAAGAAGTTGAAAAAATGCGATGGGCGATTAAATGGGGTGCTGACACGGTGATGGATCTTTCCACAGGAAAAAATATTCATGAGACACGAGAATGGATTTTACGCAATTCGCCTGTCCCTATCGGGACTGTCCCCATCTATCAAGCGCTTGAAAAGGTAGGGGGTAAAGCTGAAGAACTTACTTGGAAAATTTATCGTGATACATTGATTGAGCAAGCAGAGCAGGGGGTGGATTATTTTACCATTCATGCAGGTGTTCTTCTGCGTTATGTGCCGCTGACAGCTCGTCGGGCATGTGGAATTGTCAGTCGAGGTGGATCGATCTTGGCCAAGTGGTGTCTGGCTCATCATCAAGAAAATTTTTTGTATACCCATTTTCGTGAAATTTGCGAAATCATGCGTGCTTATGACGTGAGTTTTAGTCTGGGTGACGGTTTACGGCCGGGCGCCATTGCGGATGCGAATGATGAAGCGCAGTTTGGAGAATTGGAGACACTAGGTGAACTTACGAAAATTGCTTGGGAAATGGATTGTCAGGTGATGATCGAAGGACCAGGACATGTGCCTATGCATCTCATTAAAGAAAATATGGATCTTCAGCTTAAATATTGTCATGAAGCCCCTTTTTACACTTTAGGTCCTCTTACGACGGATATTGCGCCTGGTTATGATCATATTACCAGTGGCATTGGCGCCGCGATGATAGGATGGTACGGTTGTGCCATGCTTTGTTATGTGACTCCTAAAGAACACCTCGGATTGCCAAATAAAAAGGATGTTAAAGATGGGGTGATTGCCTATAAAATTGCCGCGCACGCAGCGGATTTGGCCAAAGGCCATCCGGCAGCTCAATATCGTGACAATGCTTTAAGCAAAGCGCGTTTCGAATTTAGATGGGAAGATCAATTTAATCTCTCTTTAGATCCAGAAACAGCCCGCGAATATCATGACGAAACACTTCCTCAAGAAGGAGCCAAAAGCGCT
This sequence comes from uncultured Verrucomicrobiota bacterium, assembly GCA_964450905.1. Lineage (GTDB taxonomy): Bacteria > Verrucomicrobiota > Verrucomicrobiia > JABWAM01 > JABWAM01 > CAYVFJ01. The sequence goes on along the minus strand of CAYVFJ010000265.1, from coordinate 3,544 downwards.
CACTTTTGTAGTATGTGTGGCCCACATTTTTGCAGCATGAAAATAACCGAAGATGTCCGTCGCTACGCGGCTCAATTGGGAATAGACGAAAACACCGCACTTCAACAAGGGATGAAGGAAAAGAGCACGGAATTCCGTCAATCCGGAGCCGAAATTTATCAGTCCGTATAAAAACTCGGACACTCCCAATTACTTTGTTTCAGTAACGGGATTGCTCCGGGCTGCTTGTTGTTTCTCAGCCATTTTCTTTCCAACAAGAATCTTCCACTTCTTTGCAGCAATCTGAATTTCTATGCTACACGCAGCGGCATGCTGTTGATCTTCGGATTCAATCGCGTCAATTTTGCTATATCCAATGATGAAGATCATGCCAAAAATCAATAAGATGATGGCAGCTCTAATCGTTGGAGTGATCACTCTCTTGTTGTCGATTGACGCGGACTGGTTTGATGGATTTTGGGTGGGGGTTTGCATAATTTAACTCCTTGGTTTATTTTGCGATAGGTTTTGATAATCTACGCTTGGGTTTTCTTAATGACTATGACAGCCTAACCCTGCTGTCGCGGTATTCATAAGAGATTCATCCATTGTAGTCAACTCTTTTTACAGACTAATTTTAATGATGATATCAGACACTTCTTGACAGCGTTGAGAAATTTGGTCAAGTTTGCCGTTCATTTTTAGGAGTAAACTCATGCCAAAAAAAATAAACAGAAAAAATAAAGTGAAATCAAAGAAAACAGAAAAGTTCGTATACTTTTTTAGCTCAGAACGCGCGGATGGAAACGCAAAGATGCGTCCGCTTCTCGGTGGAAAAGGAGCTAATTTAGCAGAAATGTGCAAGGTAGGACTTCCGGTTCCTCCAGGTTTTACAGTGACCACAGATGTCTGCACTTATTTCTATCAAAATCGGCATCAATATCCCCCTGCCCTTCGTAAACAAGTTGCTGAAGCAATGATAGAATTGGAAAAACTTATGGGGAAAAGATTTGGAGATTCTAAAAATCCGCTTTTGGTTTCTGTAAGATCGGGAGGACGCGATTCCATGCCTGGAATGATGGATACGATTCTCAATCTTGGTCTTAATGACACAACGGTCGAAGGATTGGCTCGACTGAGTGGGAATGAACGTTTTGCATGGGATAGCTATCGGCGTTTTGTTCAAATGTACGGGGACGTGGTCATGGGGGTACAAAAGAAAAATGAGAATGATCCCGATCCATTTGAAGAGGTGATTGATGAACTTAAGCACAAGTGTCGGGTTCAGAAAGACACAGATTTATCGGCTGCTGATTTAAGGGAGCTTGTTCGACAGTTTAAAGTCTTGATCTTAAAATGGACAAAGAAAGAGTTTCCTTCCGATCCAGTGGAACAACTTTGGGGAGCGGTCGGCGCTGTGTTTGGTTCGTGGAATAATGAGCGCGCGATTGTTTATCGTCGTAAATACAATATCCCTCACGAATGGGGAACCGCAGTCAACGTTCAAGGAATGGTTTTTGGAAATATGGGGGATGATTGCGCCACAGGAGTCGCTTTTACACGGGATCCTGCCACTGGAGAAAGGGTGTTTTATGGTGAATATCTGATCAACGCCCAGGGAGAAGATGTGGTTGCTGGAATTCGCACCCCTCAACCGATCGTTGAACTCAAAAATCAAATGGCGGAAGCATATCAACAGCTCGAACAAATTCGCGCTAAATTGGAAATGCATTTCAAGGATATGCAAGACTTCGAGTTTACTGTCGAAAGAGATCGTCTTTATATGCTCCAGACAAGAAATGGCAAACGGACCGGAGTTGCAGCAGCGCGTATTGCCTGTGAAATGGTTCAAGAAAAATTGATCGACTGGAAAACAGCCATTCAACGAATTCCAGCCGATTCTCTTTCTCAGTTATTGGCGCCTATCTTTGATCGAGCAGATCGCAAAAAGGCCATTGAAGGAGGGCGTCTCTTAGCAAGAGGATTGCCCGCAGGCCCCGGAGCTGCTTGTGGAAAAGTTTATTTTAATGCCAGTGACGCAGAAGCCATGGCTCAGAAAGGTGAGACTGTTCTCTTAGTACGTATCGAAACAAGTCCAGAAGATATTCGAGGAATGTTAGCAGCAGACGGAATTCTCACAGCGCGAGGAGGTGTCAGTTCTCACGCAGCACTCGTGGCACGACAAATGGGAAAAGTTTGTGTGTGTGCCGCGGAAGGATTGCATATTGACTACACCACTCACCGAATGGAAGTGAAAGGACACGTTGTGCGAGAGGGGGAATATCTTTCTATTGATGGAACCACGGGAGAAGTTTTTGCCGGTTCTATTCGAACGGCTCCGAGCGAGGTGGTTCAGGTTTTGGTCGATAAAACTCTTCGGGAAAAGGATAGTTATACCTATACGATCTTCAGTCGTATTATGGGTTGGGCAGACCAGTTGCGTAAACTTAAAATTCGCACCAATGCTGATCAACCCGATCAGGCTACGAATGCCATCGCTTTTGGAGCGGAAGGCATTGGTTTGTGCCGAACGGAACACATGTTCTTTGGTGGAGATCGAATCGATGCTGTCCGAGAAATGATTCTGGCAAGAACCAAGAACGAGCGTGAAACGGCGATTGCCAAATTACTGCCGTATCAAAGAGAAGATTTTATCGGGATTTTCAAGGCCATGAAGGGTTATCCTGTAACCATTCGCACTTTGGATCCTCCTCTCCACGAATTTCTTCCGCATGAAGGCAGTTTAATTCGAGAGCTTGCGCAAAAATTAGGCAAAAGCTTTGAAGAAGTGAATGCGCGCGTCGTTTCACTGCATGAAGCAAATCCTATGTTAGGACATCGTGGGTGTCGTTTGGGAGTGGTTTATCCGGAGATTACTGAAATGCAAGTTCGCGCTATTTTTGAGGCGGCTGCCTATGTGATTAAGCGCAAGGGAAAAGCGAAGCCGGAAATCATGATTCCATTGGTAGGATTCGAAAAAGAACTGACTCTTCAGTTGGAGATTGTTCATCGCGTGGCAAAGATGGTTCAAGAACGTGAGAAAGTAAAAATTTCTTATTCGGTGGGAACTATGATTGAAATCCCTCGAGCAGCCCTCGTTGCTGATGAAATCGCCAAGCACGCGGAATTTTTTAGCTTCGGCACAAATGATCTTACCCAGACGACCTTAGGAATGAGCCGTGACGACTCGGGTTCTTTCTTGCCGGCCTATCAGGAACACGAAATTGTAAGGCAAAATCCATTTGCGTCCATTGATCAAAATGGGGTTGGAAAACTCATGAAAATAGCGGTAGAAGGTGGACGCAAAAGTCGTCCTGACATCAAACTTGGCATTTGTGGTGAACACGGAGGCGATCCAGAAAGCGTTAAGTTTTGTCATAACCTTGGACTGAGCTACGTCAGTTGCTCACCCTTTCGCATTCCGATTGCCAAATTAGCAGCCGCCCAAGCAGCTTTGGAGTAAGTTTTACTCGTGAAGCACCTGGTGAAGCATTTCAAGAAACTTATCCACTCGGAAGGGTTTGCCTAAAAATCCACGAATATTTTTTCCACCGAAAGGTTCGAC
>CAYVFJ010000264.1:0-4483 GCA_964450905.1 uncultured Verrucomicrobiota bacterium | reverse complement strand
TGGCCATCAGAAAAAAAAGAACTTTATATCCCCATCTCGGCTGAAAACGTGATAAAGCGTAAGCTGCCAGCGGATTCACGATCAACGCAGTCAATACATTCAAAAAACAAAAGAGGATGCTGTTTTTAATCGCATTCCCGTGACTTGCCAAAAAATCCCAAACAATCCGATAGTTGCGAGTAAAAAATTCCCATCGAATTTCTGTTTTATGTTTTTGTATGAGATCCCAATCCCACTCCAAAATAGGCATTTTGATTTCGTCAAACGCTGCGTAATGGGTTTGATGAGATTGATTCAAGCGCGATAGATCATGATGATATTTTTGTTTGAGATAATCTCGCCAATTAAAATCCGGAGAAACCAACGAAATTCCATCAGGCGAACTTAGGGTCGATAAAAAAGGTTCTAAATCACTCAGAACACTAGGCTTTCGAGAATAAAAATCTGGGAAAGTAATTTCTTGCCAGGAGAAATACGAGGAATGCCATTTTTTGTTCAAATCTTGGATATTCTGATAACGGTTTTGAAGATAAGCTTGATAAGCGGGAAGTAAGGCATCCGAAAACTGGATAAATCTGGCCGAAAGACTTGTTTTAATATATTGCCACCAATCTTCACGTTGAGCTGGATGCTTTGGAGGAGTTGAACTGAGCGCAATATCATATAACTGTTTATGCTGAGTGCCCCACTTTTCGTTGAGCTTTTTAAGAGCTTCTTCCGACCTCCCATACTTTGAGTCCAGATAAAAGGCAATAAAATATCCTTCTAAACTTGTGGGACGAAAATATCGTAGAGGTAAATCTTTACGCAGTTGATCATAAATCGGTCTAAACTTTGTTTCGCTGAGTTTAAAACGACGTTCCGGCCATGTTTCTTGTAAGAGACGAATCGGATCCAGAGTAGCCGTGCGATTATCGTTGGAAAATTTTGGCACATCCGGAAAAATTTCAAAAATTCTTTTCCGATATTCGATGGTCACTTCTGGAATGGTTTTATATCCCTCGCAATGTCCTAGTTGCAGGAATGGATCAGGCCATGATTTTGCGTCTTTGATAAAATCATGCCAATCTTCTAAAACAACCGGAGAACTCAGAGTAGGTTTCTTAATCTTAAGCCAGTCGTAAACAAAAAATCTTGTGGAAACCCAAAATTCTCTGAGCCTGGGAGCGTAACGTTGTTCTTCGAACTTCTGGAATAAAGCCAAATCGTTGTTAAGATATTTTGGAACAAGCGAAAAATCACGAATATCAATATCCGTTTTGAGAGATCCGCTGATCAATAATAAAAAGGGATAAACCATCCAAACGGAACCCATCAAAAGCAGGAGATACATTCCTAAAATAAGCGTCCTTCCTTTTGAAGACCGTCTTTGAATAGAACCGAGAATAGGCATGGGAAGATGGGTATGATATTTTTTGAATGATCTCAAGCGTGAAATTTAAGTGAGAATTGAATGGATCATCAATGACCGAGGCAGGACTTTCACCTACTGACCTATCAAAGAACAAAGGCTGCACAAAAACGTGATTTCGTACCTGGACTGCCCCGATTTAACGGACTCTCCATTCACGATCAATCTCCCTTTCTGCCAAAGAGAAGCATTTGAGAGGAAAGATTGATTGGTTTGGAGGGTAGAGAAGTTTTTTGTTTGGCGTTCTCTTGCAACAAGTCGGATGCTTCTAATTGGTTCAGAATTTCTTTGGAACGATCCAGAACTTGTTTGGGTAGACCTGCAAGACGCGCGACCTGAATTCCATAACTTTTATCGGCTCCACCCCTTTGGATTTTACGTAAAAAGATGATCTGATCGTTCCATTCCCGAACAGCGACATTGAAGTTCTTAATGCCAGGAAAACGTTGTTCCATGATCGTGAGCTCATGATAATGAGTGGCAAAAAGTGTTTTGGCTTTGATTTGTTCATGAAGATATTCAGCAACTGCCCATGCAATCGAAATTCCATCGTAAGTGCTGGTGCCACGTCCAATTTCATCCAGAATCACCAGACTTTTTTCAGTGGCATGATTCAAAATATTTGCGGTTTCATTCATTTCAACCATGAAGGTGCTCTGGCCACGCGAAAGATCGTCCGAAGCGCCAACTCTTGTAAAAATACGATCTACCAATCCAATCCGAGCCGATTTTGCAGGTACAAAAGAACCGATCTGCGCCATCAAAACAATCAAAGCAACCTGACGAATATAAGTGGATTTGCCAGCCATATTTGGGCCAGTAATCAGAATCACCAGATTTTCAGTTCCGTCTAGAAGGGTGTCGTTGGGGATAAATCCGCCTTTACCCATATGATGAGGATCGGTTTGCATCACTTGTTCCAAAACAGGATGTCTGCCCTCCACAATTTCAATGATATCTCGGTCATCTACTTGAGGTTGAACATAATCGTGATGACGCGCGGTTTCAGCAAATGAAGCGAGAATATCAAGGATGCCTATCGCTCGCGCGGTTTTTTGGATCGCGGCGGTATGTTTGGCAACCTCTTCTCGTACCTGTTGAAATAATTCGTGCTCCAACTTGATGGAACGTTCTTCTGCTCCCAGGATTTTGTTTTCCATTTCTTTGAGTTCAGGTGTGATGAAACGTTCACCGTTGGCAACAGTCTGTTTTCGAATGTAATCGGACGGAACCTGCGCCAAATTTGATTTGGTAATTTCGATATAATAACCGAACACGGAGTTGAAACGGATTTTAAGAGATTTAATCCCTGTTCGATCCATTTCTTGTTGTTGAAGTTGAGCCATCCATTCTTTTCCAGAACGAGCCGCGGCATGAAGTTCGTCAAGAACCGCATGAAATCCTTCCTTGATCAGGCCACCTTCTTTTAAAGCCAGTGGAGGTTCATCTATAATGGCACGATGAATCAGATCGATGAGCATTGGAAATTCAGAAATTTGAAGAGTCTGTTCTTGGGCATATGACGATTGAAGTAAGCTTGTTATTTGTCGAACAGCTGGAAGACATTGCAAAGAAAGTTTCAGACCGATCAAATCTCGTGCATTACCTCCGTTGGTTGAGAGCCGGCCAATGATGCGTTCGAGATCTTTCACTTCTTTTAGTTTTTCACGGAGATCCACAAGACCGGTGGTGTTTTCTAGAAACTCGGCTACCACCTGATTTCTAGCCTGGATTTGCGGCACAGACCGGAGAGGATGCAGCAGCCAATCGCGAAGCATCCGTGCGCCCACGGAAGTCACGGTGCGATTCAATGCTCCTAAAAGAGTGACCTGTTGTTCGGAGGCATGATGAGGTGACTCCACTAATTCAAGATTTTTTTGAGTGTGAAGATCCAGCAACATGAAGTCGCCGGGTTGATAGATATGAATATGATGGATATGATTAGTCTGACGTCGGAGTTGATTTTGCAGGTAATGAAATAAACCGCCAGCCGCGCCGATGGCGGTTTTCATGTTTTGACATCCAAATCCATCCAGAGATTGGGTTTTAAAATGATCGCGTAAAGTAAAAAAGGCGGTTTCATATTCAAATGTCCATGCTTCATGAGAGCTCAGTTTAGATTTGAATTCTGAAAGTTGAGAATTAAATTCCGTATGATTAGAAGGAATGACGATTTCAGCGGGATGCAGACGTTTGATTTCTGAGAAAAAAGATTTTGAATCGGCCAGTTCAGTGAGACGAAAGTCGCCAGTGGTAATATCTAAGCAAGCCAATCCGTAAGCGGTTCCTTCGGAATGGAGCGCCACAATAAAATTATTTTGATGAGCATTTAAGAAACGATCAGCCATGACTGTTCCCGGGCTTAAAATTTGAGTGACCCCGCGTTTTATAATTCCTTTGGCTTCACCCGCTTCTTCGAGTTGATCGCAGATGGCCACTTTATGTCCGGTGCGGATGACTCGAGCAATGTAACCTTCCGCGGCATGATGAGGAATGCCGCACATCGGAGTTCCGTTTCGTTGGGTTAAAGTGAGATTCAGAAGTTGCGCGGCGACCTTTGCGTCATCAAAAAACATCTCATAAAAATCGCCTAATCGGAATAGCAACAAAGCATCCGCTGGGATCTCGCGTTTGATCCGTTGATACTGCTGCATCATGGGAGTTAAAGATTCGGCCATGGGGGTGAGAGGTAGAGTCAATGGAAAAACAAAAAAGTGATTGGCTGAGGGGAATGTATCGTTTCTACTGGTTAAAGTCTATTCATTCTGCCTGTCACCCTCCGTAGGACGGTCTAAATTTCAAATATCTTTGGCTAGAGCTTATTGAATGAAGACAGAAAAACGGCTTATTTTTATCGGTATGACATTTAACAAAAGATTTATTCATTTTTTTGTAGACAGGATTTTTAAATGTGGTAGTATGCAGGCTTTTGAAACGGTGTGGCTTAGAAAAATTTGGAATAAAAAGAATCTCACGCAGAGAAAAACAAAATTAAAGGAATGATTTATGAAATTGAAAATTAGTTTGTTATGGATGGTTTTATTTTTTGGAATGGCTTTATTGGATATTCAG
>CAYVFJ010000263.1:0-4637 GCA_964450905.1 uncultured Verrucomicrobiota bacterium | reverse complement strand
TCCCGTGTTTTACGACGACGATAATCAAATGGATTAGAACAATATTTAAGGAGAGATGTCATAAAAAGGTTACAGACATCAGTGTGCCTTTGAATCATGATCTTTTCAATACTATAAACAAGAGAAGGCTTTTGTTCTTTGTCATATGAAGAATAACGATGTTTTTTATTTGACCTAAGGGTTTAGTTTCTGTTACGGTCTGTCACCTGAATGATACCCACTTTCAAAATGATTTCATTATTTTATTACGGGAAGGTGGTGATTTCCATTGTCTGAAGTACGACTTAAAAAAGGTGAATCCGTGGATAAAGCGTTGCGTCGTCTTAAACGCAAATTAGATCGGGAAGGGACTCTTCGTGAGGCGCGTGTGAAAAAGCATTACGAAAAGCCTAGTGTCCGACGCAAACGCAAAGCGAAGGAAGCACGACAAAATCGGCGACGATATTAGTTCGTTGCCGTAAATTGTCTTCTTTATTGGGATGAATTCCGTTTAATTGGAAGCATGTTTGCATTTTCCACATGCTGGAATTCGGATGCCGTGATTGATGGTGAACCCATGATCAACGAGATTCGAGCTTTGGGTTTTAAACGTATCGAGTTAGGTCATGGAATACGGATCAGTTTGATCGAAGGAATTCAACGCGCGATCAAAAATGATGCCAGCCTTAAAATCACAAGCTTACATAATTTTTGTCCGTTGCCCGTGGGTTATTTTAGATCCGATCCGAATATTTATTTGCTTTCGTCGGATCGTGAGTCGGAACGACAAAAAGCCATTCGACAAACCATTCAGACGATGGATTTTGCGGTGAAAATGGGCGCACGATTTGTAGTTTTACATCTTGGAGCAGTTCCTATGGGAGATTATTCTGCAGATTTATTGTCGCTAATCCATGATGGAAAAAGGGATACTCCCAAATATCAAAAGACTCTCGAAAAGGCTCTTATAAAACGGAAAAAAAAAGGGCAAGCGCCATTTTTAAAGGTCATGAAAAGTTTAGAAGCTTTGATTCAACCGGCTCATGAAAGGAAGATGGTTCTCGGAATAGAATGCCGTTATAAATTAGAAGAAATTCCGTCGGAAAATGAATTCGCTGAAATTTTTCAAGCCTTCGGTCCGGGAGAGGTGGGGTACTGGCATGATTCAGGACATTGTCAGACGAGACATCACATGGGGTTATTGGATCATCTTCAATGGCTTCGTGAATTTCAGGGGCGTTTGGTGGGTGGACATCTGCATGACGTGATTTATCCGGAACAAGATCATCAGATTCCAGGAGATGGAACCATTCCATTTGATCAACTGACCGTTTTACGGCGAAAAGATGTTTTAAAAGTTTTTGAATTTGAACCTGGAACGTCCGCAGAAGAACTTAAGAAGCGGCTGCCAGAATTTATGACCCGATTTGAATCGGAGGTATTGTGAAGAAAAAACTGTTCATTGCTTCTAAACTATTGATCACAGGTCTTGTTTTTTGGTGGGTCATTTATAAGTTGGGACCTGGAGGGCTCCATGATCTGTGGATGAATGTAAGAATGGCTCATTGGAGCGGGTTATTGCTGGCAGGATTGTTTTTTATCATCATTTTGGGATTGGGAATTTATCGTTGGCAACTACTTTTACGAGTTCAGGGAATTCAACTTTCTTATTATCATACTGCTTGGATGGTTGCTGTAGGGATGTTTTTTAATGCTTTTTTGATAGGGGCTACGGGTGGAGATGTGCCCAAGGCATGGTATGCTGCTGAGGCGGCTGCTGATCGAAAAACCCAAGCCATTTTTAGCAGTGTAGTGGATCGGTTCATCGGACTTCTTGGGCTCTTTATTCTTGCAACCATTTCTGTGTTGATTTATCTCCCTGTTTTATTGGGGGATGAAAAAACACGGATCATAGCCATCTCTATTATTGTTTCTCTAGTGATTGCGGTTTTGGGGATCGGCCTAACTACTCAGCGGCATCATCTGACTTCAAAACCGTGGTGGAAATCGATCTGGCACTACGTTCCTGGAAAAGAAATTCTTTGTAAATTATCGGAATCCTATAATCTTTACGGAAAATATCCAGGGACACTTCTCATCGCTCTAATCCTTTCGTTAGGAGTGCATGTTTCTTCCGTATTTGTGGCCTGGTCGGTTGGTAGGGCCATTGAAATTAAAGGGGTGAGCCTTCTTCATTACTTCGTTTATTGTCCGATGATCAATGCTTTTTCAGCGATCCCGATTACAGTAGGGGGATTAGGTTTAAGAGAAGGCGCTTTTAAATTCTTTTTTTCATTGCAATCTGTGCCAGACGCGCAAGCGGTAGCTCTTTCATTGCTTGTTTATGCTGGAACTTTGGTGATAAGCCTCGTTTGCGGAATTTTTTATCTCGTTGGAAAACCGACCCGTGATTTGTGAATATGGAACGAAATCCAGAACAGCAACTCTTGACAAGCCTAGAGTATTCATGCATGGTATATGCATGGCTACTAAGACAATATCTCTTGAGTTGGGCGCTTACGAGAAGCTTAAAACTGAGAAACTCAATCCAAGGGAATCTTTTTCTTCTGTAGTTCGTCGAGCAGAATTTCCTAAGACACATTTTACGTGCAAAGATCTTTTAGAGTTTATGAAACAAAGATTTTTGGAAAGATCGTTATTAAATGAGGAAACACTCGATCGATTAGAAAAAGCGCAAGAAAATCCTCATCGATCTTCTTCTCATTGGGATGAGCCTTGAAATGTTATTCGACACCACATTTGTCATTCATTTGGAGCGCGAATTTCAGAAAAAGCAATCTGGTCCGGCGCAATCATTTTTATTGGAAAATTCAGAGAGCTCACTAAACATCAGTATCATTACTCTTGAAGAATTTGCAGAAGGTTATTTACCCGAACAAAAGGACCTCTGTTGGTATGCTTTAAGTCGTTACACAGTGCTCCATCTTGACCATGATATTGCGTGGCAAGCAGCTCAAATTTCTCGTCAACTTCGTGATTCGGGACAAAATATTGGTGACAACGATATTTGGATTGCAGCGACCGCATTACATCATAAACTTCCATTAGTCACACGAAACACACAACATTTTCAACGCATTCCAAGACTTCATTTGGTATTGTATTAACCCACGCCATCTTGTTTTTCATTGTGAAAACAAGAACCATTTTTGATCTGTTTAAAATCATTCTCTTCATAAAAAAACCGATTTTCTACTTTAAACGCATGAAATGTTGTAAGAGTTAGTCCAAATTTTTTGTTGTATATGAATATCTTAGTCACTGGTGGAGCAGGTTTTATTGGATCCCATGTGGTGGATCAACTTTTGGCGTTAGGCCACACCGTAACAGCCGTGGATAACTTTAATGATTATTATAATCCTGCTTTCAAACGAGAAAACATCTTATCGGCAAGAAAGAATCCGAAATATTGTTTGATCGAAGCGGATCTTGTTTGTTTATCGGATCTCCAAAAAATATTTTCAGATTCAAAACCCGATCTCGTCATTCACTTGGCGGCGCGCGCAGGGGTTCGTCCTTCTGTGAAGAACCCCTTTTTATATCAACAGGTGAATGTGGAAGGAACTCTGAATATCTTAGAATGTATTCGAGAATATGGTGTTAAGAAGATGACATTCGGTTCTACCTCCTCAGTTTATGGATTGAATTCCAAAGTGCCATTTAGTGAAAATGATCCTATTCTCAACACCGTTTCTCCGTATGCAGCAACGAAACTTGCCGGTGAAGCGCTCTGTTGTTCTTACAGTCATCTCTATGGAATTGATATGGCTGTCCTGCGCTTTTTTAGTGTTTATGGGCCTCGAGGAAGACCGGATATGGCGATCTATCAGTTCACCGAAAAAATTTTGAAAGATCAGCCTATCACGATGTTTGGGGACGGCTCAAGCAAGCGGGATTACACCTATATTGACGATATTGTGCAGGGTGTGGTAGCTACTATAGATCAAGAATTTGGGTTCGAAATTTTTAATTTAGGTGAATCGGAAACAACTTCGCTTGGAGTTCTCATTCATCTGATTGAAGAAAAATTAAATCGCTCGGCAAAAATCGAATGTTTACCAGCGCAACCAGGAGATGTGCCTTTAACCTACGCAGACATTCGTAAATCTCAACATATCTTAGGTTACCACCCACAGACCAAGATCGAAGAAGGGATTTCTAAATTTATTCAGTGGTATCGAGAAAATCGATGGGGTTAAACCCAATCATGGTCGTTCTGTTAATTTTAGGCGCTGGACAATTTCTGGATGGATCTTTGTAAAGATATGAGACTGACAAGAGTGGCAACAAAAAATATGGTGAAAAAAGATTAGAATCACAATGGATAGATATCTCGAAAAAATGCATCCCCCAAAACGCGTGCTCATTTTTATGCTTTCGGGATTAGGCGACACCTTGATGTTTACACCGGCACTTCGGCTCATGCGTTTAGTTTGGAATAAAACGCAGTTCACTGCATTAACAATGCGCTTGAGCGAATACGAGATCCTGAAACAGAATAAAGATCTTGATGAAGTAAAAAATTGGTCATTCCTTGATAAGAGTTTTATTTCGACGATGCAATTTTTGATTCAATTAAGACGTGAACAGTTTGATTTAAGTATCCTCCCGTGTCCATCAAATCGTTTACAGTATAA
>CAYVFJ010000262.1:0-6780 GCA_964450905.1 uncultured Verrucomicrobiota bacterium | reverse complement strand
GATAAAAATTTGAGGCTGAATAGTTACGTAATTTGTTTGGTAAAAATTGGTGATTCAATAAACGTCACTGTTAAACTCTATCACAAAGTCATATAGTGTCAATAGGTGATATGTGAACTTACCGATTATCCATGAAAATCCATCATGAAGCCATTCCGGAGCCCATTACTTCTAAATATTGTAACCGTTCACGGGCAAGCCTATTTGAACTTTTCTTGGGGAGCATACGCGGCTCGCATTGAGTATCATTGAAAAGACTGAGGTTAGAGTCCCATAAAAAAGTATGTGTTTTGAGAAAAAGTCGTTGGAAAAGGTATCTATTTTATGTAATATTTTCTTATGAGAAGAAATATTACATTAAAATTAGAAAGCTGGCTAAAAAGTCGACAAAGAAAACCTTTGATTCTTCAAGGAGCCAGACAAGTTGGCAAGACCCATATTATCACAGAATTTGGAAAGAGCCATTTTAAAAAATGCCATATCTTCAACTTTGAAGAGAACAAGGAAATTCATCCTATATTTGAAAAAAACTTCGATCCCAAAAGGATCATTGAAGAATTGTCTTATGTCCGAACAAATCCGATCCATACCGGGGAGGACATCGTTTTTTTTGATGAGATTCAGGAATGTCCAAAGGCATTGACCTCATTAAAATATTTTTGCGAAAAAATGCCGGAACTGGCCCTTGTTTCAGCCGGATCCCTTCTTGGCATAAAACTATCGGAAGAATCCTTTCCCGTTGGGAAAGTTGATTTTCTACATCTCTACCCGATGAATTTCCGGGAGTTTCTGGAAGCGAATGAAAACAGGATGCTATTGGAGGTCTGGGATAACGCTTCTATCGATCATCCCATTGCTGAGATGGCCCACCAACAATTGTGGGGGGAGCTTTTGAACTACTATGTGACCGGAGGCATGCCGCAGGTCGTGCTGACCTATCTTGCGAACAAAGAAAACAAGCCATCTGCATTTGATGAGGTTAGAAGAACGCAAAAGATACTGACGGATAGTTTTTGTAAAGACTTTGCAAAGCATTCCGGAAAGAACAATTCGGTTCATATTGTTTCGGTGTTTGAAAATATTCCAATACAATTGTCCGCTCAAGTGGATGCTTCCACCAAGAGATATCATTTTAACCATGTTATTCCTGGGAAGAAAAGTTTTGTCCATTTGCAAGGCCCCATCGACTGGCTTGAAGATGCCGGTCTTCTTATCAAAACATCCATTTGCAACAGGGCAGAAATTCCATTGAGAGCTTTTTGCAAAAATAATCTATTCAAACTGTTTGTTTTTGACATTGGGATTCTTGGTTCCATGTTGAATCTTCCGATTCAGTCCATTTTGGAGCAGGATTACGGCATCACCAAGGGATATCTGGCTGAAAATTTTGTTGCACAGGAATTGTTGGCCTCAGGCGTGGATGATTTGTACTCATGGACTGAACGAAATTCCGAAATCGAATTTTTGATATATAAGGATGGCGCTATTGTTCCTGTGGAGGTAAAGGCTGGGCACAGAACGCAGGCCAAAAGCCTCCAGCAATTTATCATCAAATATTCACCGAAGGAAGCCATCAAATTATCTGCAAGACCATTTTCCGGAACCCGCCAACCTGCTAATGTTCCACTCTATTTCGCGGGAAAGCTTGTTTCGCTATAGATCAGAAATGCCTCGGATATCTCTGCGTGAGATTCCCTCTTTCTTAAATTTAAAATATCTTTAGCTAGTTTTAGGCCATCCTCGACGCACCATATTCTGAGGAAATGGAATAAGTCCAAAAAAGCTTTCTCGTGAACAAAACTTTAGAAAAAAGAGTATTTTTAGTCTTGACGGATCGATGATTCTAAACATAGGATGGCCAACTTGTTGTATTTAAGTAACTTACCATCTATTAAGAAAGATTTAGAAAAATGGTTGCGCGAATTTCATCCTCTCTTTGGTTTGTTTTTCTTTTACTCTGCTCTGGGTCGCTCCATGCTCAGGATTATGAAAAAATAGCTCCTAAAACTCTTCCTCCAACAAAGCAAAAGTTTGAACTTCCTACAGAGCCTGCTGCGGAAATTTCTACGGACGATAAGGCTTTAGTTCAAGAGTTGAAAGGAATCATTTTTGTCTACAATACCGGACGAATCATAAAGGCCGGCCGGCCCGGAGTGGTGGGTGTCCAAGCCGATGACGTTAAATTTCTTAAGACATCTGCTTTTAATAAACTCATGGGAAATTATTTGGGTAAACAGGTGAGTTTAAAGTCTTTAAATCGATTGGCGCAGGATGTGGTGGTTTTTTGTCGTAAAAATCATCATCCAGTTGTCGATGTCAGTGTTCCTGAACAGGATATTACTTCCGGCGTGGTTCAGGTCGTGGTGATAGAAGGTAAAATCAATGAGATCAAAGCGGAAGGAAATCGGTGGACAAGCAGTAAGTTTTTAGTCAGTCAGATCCACTTAAGACCAGGAGAAGCCATTGATTCAGAAAGTTTAGAGGAAGATATCAATTGGCTGAATAGTAATCCTTTTCGTCAGGTGGATGTGGTTTTTACGCCAGGCAAATGGTCGGGCCAAACAGATGTGGTTTTGAAAACGAAAGATCGGTTTCCTGCTCGTTTTTATATGGGATACGAAGATAGCGGAAATGATCTGACGGGTGATGAACGGTTTTTGGCCGGGTTTAATTTAAGTTACGGATACGAAAAGATCGATCATCAATTGAATTATCAATATACAGGTGACGGAAATCTCAATAAATTGAACGCGCATTCGGGCAGTTATACGGCCGCTTTACCTTGGAGACATCGATGGACGCTTTATGGAAGTCATGCAAAAACCAAAGCGGATATCGTTAGTCCACTTTTTAGTTTAGAGGGGTATAGTTGGCAGATCAGCACACGTTATCTGGCGCCTCTACCGTCTTTAGCGGGTTATGCAGATTCCAATTATACGGCATGGTTGAGAGATTATACTCATGAAGCAAGGGTGGGTCTTGACGCAAAAGAGAGCAATAACAACCTTGAATTTGGCGGAACACGAGTGTTCAACACGACCACGGATATTTTACAATGGAACTTGGGGTACACAGGGAACTTGAGAGATCGATGGGGTGGCACTTCCATGGGGATGGATTTCTTTTTTAGTCCAGGCGGTTTGGGAGACAACAATGATGATAAATCCTTCAGAGCTTCCCGACAATTTACGAAGGCCGAATATTATTATCAGAGATTTAGTTTGGAACGGTTCACGCGTTTGCCGTGGGGTATGACGTCGACAGCTAAAGCGTTGTTTCAAGTGTCGGACGTCAATCTTCTTGGGAGTGAACAATTGGGAATAGGCGGGTATAGTTCAGTGCGTGGCTATGATGAACGTGAAGCCAATGGGGACGATGGATTTCTTTTTTCGACGGAGTTAAGGTCGCCTTCGATTAGTCCGATGAAGATGATGGGAATAGGTAAATGGAAAGATCAACTCTTGGGACTCGCTTTTTTTGATATGGGCGACGCGGAGTTGCATCAGGCTTTACCTGGGGAAGATCCGAGCAAGCTGCTTGCGAGCGTGGGCCCCGGGGTGCGTTATAGCGTCAATCCTTATCTTTCGATAAGATCGGATTATGGGATGCAACTGACGGATTCAGGGAATAACAGGCGTTACAATTCCCGCGTGCATTTTGGTTTGGTCTTAAGTTATTAAAGACTAAGGCGGGATCGCAGAATTTATCACACAGAGTTCACAGAGATATCCGAGGCATTTGTCCGGTGGTTGTGCTTGCTTCTTTGAGGGAAGAACAGAGAGCTGAATCTTTTCCGCACCAAAGAACATCGCTCCCTTGGTCACCCATGAGAGGATGGAAAAAGACGATAGGCACTCCACGTTTTGCGGATCTTTTCATACAACGCAATTGATCAATTCCAGGTTTAATGGATTGAAATGGGGAATACCCCCTATCACTCATCAGCTTTCGAATATCCGGGTTAAAACCTTCCACATAGGCCAATGGAATGAAATTTGGATTCAGATAATCCCCAAGACCAACTAATGTGCAGAGGTCATGTTCTTCAGTATCCACTTTCAAAAATGAGATCTTGTCTAGAGAAGCGTTTTTCAGGATTTCATCTAATCTTTGGGTCTTAACCTTGCAGAAATATTTTCCGTTTCTATGAATGGAATGAGCTCCATCGTTAGTTTCGTGGAGGTATAAATCCACTTCCCCGTTTTGGTCGGAAACGGCCACTTCAAAAACCATCCCTTTTTTGTCAAAACCATTAAGGTCAAGGTTATCCCGTATGGTTTGAGCTAATCGCGGGACCGGCTCGATGAATAATACGCGTGAAGCTCCATGGTGAATTGCAAGCAAACCCATCAAACCAGCGTTTGCGCCACAATCAACAAAGGTTCCTCCTGCTGGAAGAAGGGTTTTAATCGCCCATTGCAAAGAGGGTTCCAGTTCTTCAAAAAACCAATAAATCGATTCTTGATTGGATTTGCTTAAATCCAATTTCATCTTTAATCCCGCCGTCAATTCGACACACTGATCTTTGGGAAGAAAGCGGCGGAATAACTTTTTGAAATGCGACCTCCCTGTTCGTGCTCGGCGGAACAAATAATTACGAATGAAATTACGTGGATCTAATGAATGCATTTCTAAAAGAAATTTGTCCGGTTTTTCGTTTGGTTATACATCATCATTATGAGAGGATACATAAACATAGAGAGAGTTTTTAATTTTGAGTTCTTAGTTTTTAGTTATGAGAAGAAGTTCGGTTAAAGAGAAGCGTTAAAAACCATCTTTTGTTAAAACGATCCCAAATTCTCAAACTAAAAACTAAGAATTTAAAACTTTTAACTGCCGAATTTAAGATGATTCTTTCCCATAGAAATATTTATTTGAAAGGCCAAGCCATGGTGGAAGCGCTTTTGGTGGGAACGGTTCTATTGGTTGTGCTACTTGGGCTGGGAGTGTTGGTCAGCGCTTTTATGGATCATGGTTACCGTACGCTACGACTAATTTCCATGGAATATCCTTAAGCTTTGTGATATGCTCTGGTGCGTACTCAGAGTTGAAAAGAAGGATTATCTTATGAAAAAATTAATGAAAAAATTGCATGCTCAAGCCATGACGGAATACATCATTATTGTGGCAGTTGTCGCTTTGGCCGCATTAACGGTGTTTGGCCTATTTGGCGACACGATTCGCGCCAAAATGAATGGGGTGATTGCCGCCTTTGGAGGGTCATCGACGGGGACGACGGGGGCGACGGTGACACCCGGTTCTTCTAAAGATGCTCTTAAGAATTTGGACCAGGAAGGTGGGGGAACACAGTAAGAAATTGAGAATGAAGAATGAAGAGAATGAGATCCTGGGTAATGGGCATGCAAAAAATTTTTAATTTATAGCTTTTAACTTCATCTTTCGCTTGTTCTCACAATCAGCAAGGAAAGCATCATGCAAAGGAAGAAAATATGTTTCATCAAGTTTAAGAAAAAAGGTCAGTCTTTGGTGGAGTCGATGGTAGTTGTTTCATTGGTTTCGATGGTGTTTTTTTTTATCGTGGAGATTGTCTTGGCTCTCCACGCGGAACAAATTCAAAGGTGGGCTGCTTTTGCTGGAGCTCGTTCTCGGGTGGTCGGGTTTAACGATAAAGTGGTTCAGAAAGCTTGGTTGATTGGGAATATCTTGAATTCCGGCGCGATGCTTTCTCCGAGTCAAGGTTTAACAGAAAGCCAACAGGTGAGCATCGAAGAATCGAATATTCCGATTTTTGTTAGAACGGATGAAATGGCTGGAGAATTATCTTCTGTTCTTAATTATAAAGGATGGGATGATTTACCGGGGTTAACTCCCTACAGTATTTCCGATCAATACACCGCAACTGTAAGCAAGGATTATCCGCTTGGGATCATTAAAGTCACACCCATTCTTTTTGGTTTTTTAAAAAAGGATAAGGTGGTTTTGAAATCAGAAGTGACCCTCGAGAATCATTTTCCACTTTATTTGGCAATTGATTGAAATGGAATATGATTCAAAACCACAAGAAGCCAGAAGTCAGAATTCAAAGGTGCGGTCAGACATTGGTTTATCTTCTAAGCCTGATGGCGATGTTCATGCTGCTTCTTTTGTGGCTTTATGATACGAACAGCACGGTGGTAGGTCGTATTCGCGTTCAAAACGCGGCAGACGGAGCTGCTTTGGCAGCGGCTCAATGGCAGGTTCGTTCTTTGAATGCCATTGGCGAACTTAATTTGGTTAAGGCAATTAATAGTTTGCTGAGTTACATTCCGCCGATTGATTCAGAGGTTCAAGAGAAACTCGATCATGCAGGAAATGATGATGAAAAATATTCGATCGTTCAGTCTGCTTTAGATTCTTTGCAAGTGCGAATCAGTTATCTCGGTCCTACTTTGGCAATGGTCGCAGCTCAGCAAGTTGCCAAAAATAATGGGATCTCGACCAATTCGGGTTATACCGATCAGATCCGGCAACATGCAGATCTTGTTTCTGGAAGTTATGGCGATTTCTTTTCTATTACGGGTTGGGATAACAGTGGGTCCAACAATGATTGGGCCGAGAAATATGCGGCGATGGTCAACTATCTTGCGGACGAAGGAATTGCGGCTGCAGCGGCGAACTCGAGTTTTTATAATGCCAGTCTTTCGGCGGGAGCTTATGCTCAAAAATATCTTCTCTCAAAGACATTTTACGATGCGATTGCGAATAAGGACTGGTGGTATTTAAAACCTCTTTTGGACATTTACACTGATTATTCTTTTTGGGGAAGTATTACTCCTTATC
>CAYVFJ010000261.1:0-5688 GCA_964450905.1 uncultured Verrucomicrobiota bacterium | reverse complement strand
GAAGATCCTGACATCGATATGGTGGATATTTCCACGGCAAATGATACTCATGCCGAAATAGCAATCGCCGCTGCTCGCCACGGCAAGGCGGTGATCTGCGAGAAACCTTTAGCCATGAATGTCTCTCAATGTCTGCAGATGGTGGAAGCCGTTAGGAAATCAGGTGTCACCAACATGGTGTGTCATAACTATCGACGCGTGCCTGCCATTGCTCTTGCAAAAAAAATGATTCAGGCTGGTGATTTAGGGACGATTTATCATTATCGCGCGCGTTACCTTCAAGATTGGATTGTCGATCCTCATTTTCCATTGGTCTGGCGCTTACAAAGTAAAATCTCTGGCTCAGGAACTCATGGCGATATTCATGCGCATATTATTGATCTGGCACGTTATCTGGTGGGAGAATTTGATGAGGTCCAGGGTCTCATGCATACTTTTATCAAAGACCGCCCTCTCGAAGGGAATATAAAAAAGAAAGGTAAAGTGACCGTGGACGATACAGCCATGTGCCTTGCTCGTTTTAAAAATGGCGCTATGGGTAATCTGGAAGCAACACGTTTTGCGCTCGGACGAAAAAATTGTATTCAAATCGAAATCAACGGATCACAAGGATCGCTTTACTTTGATTTTGAAGACATGAATCGTCTGAAATTTTATAATCAAAAAGATCCCGCGGATCGTCGCGGGTTCCGTGATATTTTAGTCACCGAAAATGTTCATCCGTATGTCGGCGCCTGGTGGCCTCCCGGACATATCATTGGTTACGAACATCCGTTTGTTCATTCCATTGCAGATTTCGTGAATGCAGTCGCTGAGAAAAAATCTGTGGAACCTAATTTTGTGGATGGCTTGCGAAATCAACAAGTCTTGGAAGCAGTCGAGAAAAGTTCGAAGTCGGGACGGTGGAGAAAAGTTGAGGGGGGATTAGGGAAAATTTAAGGGAGAGTATGGGGGCCCACTTTTTTTACTCTTCCCTTTTCTCAATGAATGCATAGCACAACAGATGTAACACGTGCATTTGAGCGTCTTCAACTCGACCGTAATGTCCGCTGTCTACGGAAATTACATGACGCGCCAAAGCGGCCATCCGATTGCCGGGACGATTTCCCACAAGCGCCAAGGTAATCATTCCTGCTGAATTCGCCCATTCCAATGCTTGGACCACATTCGGCGAGTTTCCACTCACGCTTACCCCGATCAGAAGATCCCCCTTTTTTCCGTAGTTTTTGAGTTGTTCCACATAAATATCTTCATAACCACAATCATTTCCTAATGCAGTCATCCAAGGAACATTATCATTCAAAGATAAAACGCGAAACCGTTTTGTTCCTTCTTTAGATTTGTCGATTCTTCCTGCCACAATCCCAGAAGCGCCTTTACCTAAATCCACCGAAAAATGCGAACAGTTGGCAGCGCTTCCTCCGTTTCCGCAGGCAAATATTTGAGATCCTTCTTCGCGCGCTCTGGATAAAAGATCGATCCATTTTGCAATCTCAGCAACCGGTAAAGATTGTGTGACACGCGTTTGTTCTTTTAAATATTCTTCAACCCAAGATTTCATAAATACAAACTAAACGAATACGTCCTTACGAAACACTCATTCTCACCGCGCTAGCGTAACAAATGATGTCCGCTTCTGCAATGATTTATCGACGTTCTTTTCTCTGGTGCTTGGAAATTTAGGGGCTTGTCATGCATCCTTTTTTAAATTTTTTTTGGTAACTATTCAGGTATGTAGGAGCGATCGGCGATCGCTCCTACTCGAGATAGATGCCTGAATAGTTACGAATATTCGTTCGAAGCGTCTGGATGAAATCCAAACTTCATTTATTCATTTGACAGATATGTATTTATCATGTATTTACAATATAGTTAGTAAGAAGAAGGATTTTTTATGGAATTTGATTGGATTGATTCTGCTTTTGATCTTAAATCTCCGCTTCTTCCGATTGAAATGGAAGAAGCCTGTGAGGATCCTTTTTCTCTTAAAATCACACCGGATGCGGCGTCTTTTTCCGCGCAAGGACGTTTTTTATCCTTAGGAAAAACGCTTCAAGGACACAGTGTTTTTTCTGTCTGTCGTTCAAACGGCAACCAAATTCGCGTGATTTACGCTCGTCCATTCACTCCCGAGGAAGATCATTTTTATGAACGAAAAAAACAAGAAAATTTGTAAGCCACAAGCCAAAGCAGCGGCCCAACTTATTTTTCGACGACGGAAATCGTCGATTGTTTTGTCATTTTGTAGAACTAAAAAATTTCTTAATTCTCAATCCTTAATTCTCAATTCTCTAGGCTTGGCAAATATGTTTTCTACGGTTAAAACATTAGGGACGCTTCATGAAAACTCTCAAATCCTGGGACGATGTCCCCGCTTCCTTCAAGTCAGAAACCGAAGAAGCCGGTTTTTGGAAAAATCATCAGGTCGATCCGCATCTGATGGAAGGTTCTTTGGCGGGGTACGGCCAAACCGAATCGACGACCATCACGATTCGATTCGATCCTCGGATGTTGGCCCGTCTCAAACGACTGGCGCGTTCCCGTTTTTTAAACTATCAAAGCATGATGAAACAATGGCTTGCCGAACGATTAGAAAAAGAACTGAGGGATTAGGAGGGTTCGAGGTTCAAAGGTCGACATTCAACGATCGAACCTTGAATTTCGAACAGCACTCGAAGAGCGCTTCGAGCGCCTTCACCCTAATGGAGTTGATGGTCGTGATCGGAATTATTGTGGGACTTACGTCTGCAATTATTGGGGTCAAAGCTTATGTCGACCGATCTTCTACCGAAGCGCTCATCCAGGCTCAAATCAGCACGATTGAAAATGCGTTGGAAGCGTATAAAAATGACAACGGCGCTTATCCTCCGCTTGACTCACTTGCGATGAATGGCACACCTTCATCTAAAGGATATATCAACACTAATTCATTTCCAAACGGACCGACCGGTGTAAAGTTGGCAGAGGGATGGTATAACAGTCAGTATCTTTATCGAGCGCTGATGAACACCAATGATACTAATCAAAAACAATACATCTCCCTTCCACCCAAACAAATTCAAGCGGTTCCTGCTTCCTCTGAGTTGGCTTCCATTCCGATCATTCTTGTTGATCCTCTCGGAAATCCTTTTGGCTATCGTCCTAGCGGACCCGTTTATAATCCCAACACATTTGATCTTTGGTCTGCAGGATACGATCGAATCAGTAATTACCCAACCAACTCTCCATCCAGCGATGACATGACAAATTGGAAACGCCCATAAATTTTAATGAAAGAAGAAATCTCACGCAGAGGCCGCAGAGAGGAAATAGAATCTGAGGGATATTTTTTTAGACTTTCAAAACTCAAAACCAGAAAAAGTTCCAAATAAAACATAATCATCGTTATATATGAAAACAACTCTCCATCTTCTATCTTCTTTTTCGCTCTCCCATTCGAAACCCGAAACCCGCCTGTCCTCCTTCCCCACTTTCGGGGGACAAGTCCGTGGGGAAAACCCGAAACTGAGCCACGCTTCTCATTCCTCACTCAAAACCCAAAACTCAAAACTCAACACTTCCCTCCGCGCCTTCACCCTCCTCGAACTGCTCATTGTCATTTCTGTGATAGCCATTCTGATGGGACTTTTATTTCCGGCAATTGGAGGAGTCAAAAAAGCAACAAAAATCAATCGAGCAAAAATGGATATCACGCAAATTGCTGGAGGACTCCGATCTTATTACAACGAATATGGCACGTGGCCAGCGATCAACAACTCAACTCCGGTAACCGACAAAAACCTAACCGCGGATCAACTGAAAAATCTTTATCTAACTCTTTCAGGAAACGATTTTTATCTGGATGGAACCCCCGGAAGCAATCCGCGTAGAATTGTTTTTACAGAATTTAAATCCGATATTTTGAAGCCCGTCAGCACCACGTTGACAGCCGGCGTTTATCCGCCCCTACTAACCGGCGCCACGACCAACTTAGTCGATCCGTGGGGCGCTAGTTATATGATTGCCTTTGACGCGGATGCCGATAATAAAACTTATATCTACGGAGATACGGCAGCTACCCCATCGACCACCTATCCGCAAGTCGTTGCGCCTGTTGCAATTTGGTCTGCGGGTCCAGACAAGAAACTCAAAATTTGCACGACGGATGCCGACGTCAAGGATGAACTTAATAAAGATAACATTGTAAGCTGGAAATGAAAAATCGCGCTTTCACTCTTCTCGAACTTCTTGTTGTCATGGGAATCATCGCTTTGATGATTGGGATTGCGGTGCCCTCTTTTAACAGCATGAATAAAGGCGCCAATATTCGCACTGCAACCAGTCAGGTTTTGGCTAGCATGGCTGTGGCACGACAATATTCTGTGGCCAGTCGACAAAAAGTGATCTTTTGCATCCCAAAAACCATTGTTGCGGCAAATTCTTATGTGCGCACAAACATGCTTTTTTCTTCTTATGTCATGTGGACAGAAGAGACCAAAGGTGTCCTTCAATCCTCAACCATTATTGGAAAAGTTGAAACCCTTCCCAAAGGGGTTGTGTTTAAGGATGATCCTGCGACTTTTGTTGGAATTTGGAAGGATCTTCCTTTTGCAACAAACGGAGTTAATTTGTTTACAGGATACTGCGTACGTTTCGCGCCCACGGGATCGATTCATTGGCAAGATTTAGGCACCCCTACTTACAATTTGATTTTGACCGAAGGCACGATTGATGCAAGTGGAAAGCCTCAATATTTTCCGGGCGCCATTGTTGTGACCAACGAGTTGCGTTCCGCCACCGGACGATGTGTGGTTAAAAATTAACAAGAAAATTTTTGAAATTTCGATGAAAAAAAAATCTCATGCAGAGGCGCAGAGACCCACCGCTAAAGGGTGGCAAGCGCAAAGAGGAAATAGAATCGAAGTGAAGTGTTTATCCGTGAACTCTGCGACTCTGCGTGAGATAAATCTGCTTCAGACCGGCTTTACTCTTGTTGAAATATCACTCTCATTGGCTATCATCGCTTTTGCTCTGGTAACCATGTTGGGTCTTATGCCGTCCATGCTCAATTCCAGTCGACAATCCATCGATTACAGTGAGATCGCATTGAATGTTCAAAGTTTTTTTGAAACCAATTATGCGAATAGTTCGGCGGGCACACTTCCCGCAGTCGGCAGTCAATCCTCTTTAGTAACCAACACTACTTTTAGAGGGGATCTTATTGTTTCATATAAAGACGGCGAGGATAGCTCTTCAATAAATTCGATTGCCATAGTGGATTCCAATGGAAAACCACTCCTCACTACCGTGCAAGTGACTTACAAATGGCCGCCCGGCGCAAAACATCCACAGACTTATACTTTCACCACCGAAGTAGCTGCGACCAAAGATATTCCATTTAAACCATGAAAAACTCAAAACTCGATCGCGGTTTTACCATCACTGAAATGATGGTGGCGATCGCTCTTCTCAGCACGATTGCTCTCTTGCTTTTCGGCGCTTTAGATCAGGTTTCTCAGATCACCACGCGTTCCAAGGCCAAATCGGCTATTTATCAGGATACACGAATGATTGTGGATCAAATCGGACGGGAACTTCAACAGGCAGCGCCTGTGACATCTGCGGGCGATAGTTTTATCGCGAAAGTTGTTGGTAACAAAACAGACCTTCATTTTATTGCTTATATCGATAACAATTCCGGACGAGAAG
>CAYVFJ010000260.1:0-3019 GCA_964450905.1 uncultured Verrucomicrobiota bacterium | reverse complement strand
GAGATCGTAGGCTTTGAAATCAATGATTTTAGCTTGTTGAAATTGGCTTTCGCACCAACCTTTGCCGCGAAGAAGGACGCGGCCATCAATTTCAGGGGCATCTGCTTCCGTGCGGCCCACAAGATTTTTTCCATTCTTTTCCACTAAAACACGAAGAGTCTGTCCTACTTTGGAAGCCATTAATTCAGAAGAAACCTTTTGTTGGGTTGCCATTAAACGTTGGCGCCGTTCTTTTTTGAGTTTTACAGGAATTTGATTTTCCATTCTTCCAGCAATCGTGCTGTCTTCCTGTGAATATTCAAAAACACCGAGACGCTCGAATCGGGTTTTTTTAACAAAATCAAGCAGGGTTTGAAATTGCGATTCGCTTTCACCTGGAAAACCAACAATGAAAGTTGTCCGAAGTGCGATATCAGGAATCCATTTACGCAGTTGACCAAGGATGTTTTCAATATGTGCTTGAGATGTTTCGCGTCGCATTGTGAGCAACATCACATCTTCAATATGTTGAAGGGGAATATCCACATAACGACAAACTTTAGGGCAAGCCGCTATCGTTTCCATTAAACGTTCATTCCAATGAGCGGGATGCGTGTAAAGAATGCGAATCCAAAAATCTCCCTCAATCGCATTCAATCGCGTAAGAAGCAAACTCAGTCCGTCAGCGATTCCGATGTCTTTACCAAAATAAGTGGTGTCTTGGGAAATGAGCAATAGTTCTTTGACTCCTTTTTGGATAAAGGAACGCGCTTCCGCTTCGATATCGTCGATGCTCCGGCTTCGGTGACGTCCTCTCATGATAGGAATCGAACAAAAAGCGCAAGGATGATTGCAACCCTCGCCGATTTTTAGGTAGGCATAGTGGGAAGGGGTTAATTGATAACGAGGAGTGGCAAAGTCATAAAGATAAGTGGGGCGACGACTGACAAAGGAGTTTTGATCTGCCTGAGGCAGATTGAGTTTTGAGCGCTGAATTTCAGAAACATGATTTTTAGATTCATCATTTTGGATTTTGGATTCTGAATTCTGAATTCTTTCTACAATTTCATGGATTCTAGGAACCTCGTTAATTCCAATAAATGCATCTACTTCGGGCAGTTCTTTTTGAAGTTCTTTGGCGTAACGTTGAGCCATACAACCAGCAACTAAAAGTTTTTGACCTGATTGGATGGATCGTAGTTGATTGGCTTCCAGAATGGCGTCGATGGATTCTTGTTTAGAGCCTTCGACAAACCCACAGGTGTTTACAATCACCACATCTGCGTCTGTTTGATTTGGTTCGATGGTGTGGCCAGCTTTTAATAAAGCGCCAAGCATCACCTCTGAATCCACAAGATTCTTGGCGCAACCCAGACTCAGAAGATGAACGGACGACTTCATGGGCGCTGACTTGCTTCAGAAGAAGGCCGGTTGGTGCTCAAGACTAAAGGTAAAACTTGAATAGAAGGGTCGAAGGCCGCTGAATTTTTTACTTCTGCAGGAGTTGAAGAGATGGATAAAGAGGATGGATGAAGAATGGGTTCCACAGAATTTCGTGATGTTGAATTTGAAGAAGAAGGTTGAGTATGAAGCACCCAATAAATACAAGCCACGATCGCTAGACTGATCACGAGAAGCGCAACCGAAACCACCGTCTTTCCAGTGGGCGTAAGATCCGAGTTGGATCTTTGTAGGGACGGCGGTATCTGATAAGAAGACTGGGGAAGCAAAGGACCGCCTTGAATGGAATTCTCTTCCACCGAGACATATTCTTCGTCGAATTTTTGAAGAATAGGAGTTGTGTCGATCGCTAGATATTCCGCGTAATGCCTTAGAAAACTGCGCGCATAAACGATCGCTGGAAACTGGTCGTAACGATTTTCCTCAAGATCCTGTAAACGATCTAGCTTTAACTTAATCGTTTTGGCTGCTGTCGCTTCAGAAATCCCTTTCTTTTTACGGGTTTCACGTAAGATGTCACCAATAGAAGTCATATAAAGATAGTTAAGAGTAAAAAATTAAAATGAGAAGTCAAAAAACGAAGTTCCGCAGTTCAGCTTACAGGAGGCGCTCCATCAAGGCGAATCAAAATTTCACGATCTTTGGAACCTTGAGGTGGTCCCACCACTCCGCGTTCTTCCAAAAGATCCATGATGCGCGCGGCACGAGTGTAACCAAGACGCAGACGCCGTTGTAGAAGAGAGGTTGAAGCGCGTCCCTCTTGTTGAATGACCTGAATACATTGTTCGGTCAAGTCTTCATCTTCATCATCAGCTTCCTGAGTTTTAGAGGAAGGTTTAGCAAGTTTTTCCTGAATTTCCACATCGTAGTTGGATGGCATCTGTTTATTGCAAAAATCAACGACTTTACGAACTTCTTCATCGGAGATGAAAGCTCCTTGAGCGCGGAGAAGAGTGGATGAATCGGATGATTTATGGATCATATCCCCTTTCCCCAGGAGATTTTCTGCTCCATTTTCATCGAGGATCACCCGAGAATCAATTTTTGAGGCTACCCGGAATGAAATTTTAGCTGGTAGATTAGTTTTGATTGTTCCCGTGACGATATCTGCGCGGGGAGTTTGGGTTGCAACAATGAGATGAATGCCTGCTGCCCGGGCCATTTGAGTGATTCGAGTGATGGCATCTTCCGCGTCGACCGGGGCCGTAATCATCAGGTCAGCCAACTCGTCCACAAAAATGACAATGAACGGCATCCGATCGGGAATGACGATTTCTTCTTCTGGAATGAGCATGGGTTGAGAAATCTCGGCTTCTTCGACAGCTTTTTTAAGACCTGTTAAATCTTCCACCTTAGAGATGCTATTTTTCTCTTGTTTCAGGCGACTATTAAACGCCGAAATATTGCGCACCCCAACTTTGGCCATGATGGTATAACGTCTTTCCATTTCTCGGATCACCCAACGCAAAGCTACGATGACTTTTTTCGGATCGCTGACCACGGGCACCACAAGATGAGGCAATGCATTGTAAATCTGCAATTCCACAACTTTAGGATCGATCAGGATCAAACGCATATT
>CAYVFJ010000259.1:0-3811 GCA_964450905.1 uncultured Verrucomicrobiota bacterium | reverse complement strand
CACCACCTAAAACATAAAGCTTAAACACACAAAAACCGATTAAGATTATACCCTTTGGAAACAGGCAAAAAACGCGCGATCGCCCCCCAAAAAAAAGGGGGGGATGAACTGTTACTCGAAATGGTAGCCCGTACGGGAATCGGACCCGTCTCTTGGCCTTGAGAGGGCCATGTCCTAGCCGATAGACGAACGGGCCATAAAAAATTTAGAGTGTGAACCGCTTAAAAAACACGCGATTAGACAGCGCTCTCATTTTTCTCTTCGGTGCGGATCCGAATGGCTTCACCCACAGGCAGAATAAAAACTTTGCCGTCACCGATTTTACCTGTTTTTGCGGCTTTAATGATAGCGTCGACAGCTCTTTGAACAATATCATCTGCCACCACCGTTTCGATTTTGATTTTTGGAAGAAAGTCGACGGTATACTCGCTGCCTCGATAAATTTCTGTGTGCCCCTTTTGTCGTCCAAAACCTTTGACCTCAGTGATGGTCATTCCCTCTACTCCCACTTCGGCAAGAGCTTCTTTTACTTCTTCAAGTTTGAAAGGTTTAATAATCGCTTCAATTTTTTTCATGCGCCAGGATTATTAGCACGGTCCCATGAAATACTCAACCTCAATTCTTTTTTTGTGTTTTTTTTCAGGATGGACTTTTTTTGAAAAGTAAGACATAGGTTGCCTTCCTTTCTTTTTGTCGGATGAAATCTTCTCTACAAAAGGCGTTTACTTTAGTCGAGATCCTGGTTGTGGTAAGTATTCTTGCCATTTTGATGGGGTTAATAGGGTCTGCCGTGGGAGGTGCACGAGCAAAAGCAAACTCTCTCGCGTGTATGAACAACCTTCGTCAACTGGGAATGTCTTTTCATATGTACGCAGAAGCCAACCAAGGTTATTTTCCATTTCCAAATGCAAGTTACGGCAGTGGCTCCGGTAAAAATTATCAGCTCTGTTGGTTTAACGCGTTGGATCCCTATCTATTGGGAATCATCGCGGCCAACAATAAGTCTTCGGAAATCGTGCATTTGATCAAACAAGATCCCATCATTAAATCTCTGGGTGCCCTATGGTTAACCAACGCGCATACCATAAAAATGAATTCATGGTTAACTCGTGATACCTCAGGAACAAAAGGATCAGAATCTTTCTGGTCGTTAGATGATTTTCCAGATCCTTCACTCACGGTGCTCTTATTTGACGGAAAAGCCGAAACAATCAAAGATTCAAAAGGTCTACCCGAGTCGACCGCGATTAATACTGACGGAACCGAAGGAGATGTGATGAGACGTCACTCGGATCAAGCCAATATCCTTTTTGTAGATGGTCATGTTGAGTTAAGAAATGAAAAACATCAAAACTCAGGCACCGGAGGCGGTTGGAAAGTGAATGAAACCAGGTTGATTTGGAAACCATGGAGTATGCCTGACTCCGATTAAAAGATCATTTTTCTCTGCAATGATTGGTTCTGCTTGCGAACACACGAGTTTTCTGCGACGAAATGACCATGACAAAAAAATCTCTTTCTCGCAAAGTGACTCTGGGACTCATCCAAATGAGTTGCGATCCAGATCCCAAACGTAATTTGGCGAAAGCCATAAAACGGATAGAACAAGCCGCACGTCAAGGATCTCAAATCGTCTGCCTTCAAGAACTTTTTTTATCGCAATATTTTTGTCAAACAGAAGATCATGTTTACTTCGATTTAGCCGAAACGGTTCCTGGCCCAACCACAGCCATTTTTTGTAAGCTCGCTAAAAAACATCGAATCGTGATCATCGCTCCTCTTTTCGAGAAACGCGCGGAAGGTCTTTATCATAATACCGCCGCGGTCATTGACGCAGACGGAACGTACTTGGGTAAATACCGAAAAATGCATATTCCGGATGATCCACTTTATTACGAAAAATTTTATTTTACACCGGGCGATCTTGGATTTCGCGTCTGGCAGACTCGTTACGGAAAAGTGGGCGTCTTAATCTGTTGGGATCAATGGTATCCTGAAGGCGCGCGGATCGCCGCGCTGCAAGGAGCGGAGATCCTCTTCTATCCAACAGCCATCGGTTGGCATCCGAAAGAAAAAGCTCAATACGGTAAAGCGCAGCACAGCGCCTGGGAAACGATTCAACGAAGTCACGCGATAGCCAATGGATGTTATGTGGTCGCGGTCAACCGGGTGGGTCACGAAAAACCAGCCGGCGATGATGGGATTGAATTTTTCGGTCAAAGTTTTGTCGCGGATCCTTCCGGCCAAATGATCATCCAGGGAAGCACGGATCGCGAAGAAATTCTTTTAACAGAAATTGATCTTCATCAAGTCAAGATCACCAGGACCCACTGGCCTTTTTTAAGAGATCGACGGATCGATGCCTATCGTGACATCACCAAACGATATCTCGATCAGTGAATCAAAAAACCGAAAGCTCTACTATAACTGAACCAAACATGAAAAAAATGGCAGCAAAAAATGGCAGCCGCGGAAGGGGTTTTACTTTTTGAAGAAGATCGATTGATTTGAGAATCGTAGGGAACTATTTAACAGTCCCCAAAATTACTGCGGCTAAATATCCGAAACTGACGATGGCGTTTGCTTGAAGAAAAGCTTTTGAGATTTCAGCCGGATTTTCCGTTCGCATCAACCAATGTTCCCAAAGTAATCCGGTCAAAACAATTCCTAGCCCAATAAAATAAAGAATGGTCAAATTTAAAATAAAACCTACTTCGGTAAGCAGCAAAAACATGAAGAAATGCAAAAGACGAACGAGGCATAGCATTTTCTTGGGTCCAAGCGTAACGACCATCGAGTAAAGTCCGTGCGCTTTATCGAAATCCAAATCTTGCAACGCGTAAATCATATCGAATCCTGCAACCCAACAAATGACTGCAATCGCAAGCAACCAGGGTGCGCCATCACCCAAATCTCCACAAACAGCAAGCCAAGCGCCCAGAGGAGCCAGTCCTAAAGCTACGCCTAGAAAAAAATGACTGAATCGCGTAAAGCGTTTGGTAAAGGAATAGCCCAATACGATGAAGAGGGCGATGGGCGAAAGAAATCCAGCCAACTGATTGATGGCAACTGAAATAGAAATGAACATCGCTGCTCCCACAACCACCATTCCGTAAGCAGTGGATATCGACATTCTACCTGAAGGCAAATGTCGTTCTGCAGTCCGTGGATTTGCGGCATCGATTTTAATATCCACAATCCGATTAAATGCCATGGCGGCAAAACGCGCGGTGACCACCGCTCCCATGACAAGAATCAACGTTCGAAGATCAGGAAGTCCTTGTGCAGCCAATAGAAGAGCAGAAAGCGCAAATGGCAAAGCAAAAACCGAATGAGAAAGTTTAACAAATTCCGGGAAGTGTCGAAGTTCTTTTAAAAGAGTTTTTGTCATCGTGATTCACCAATCTACACGTAGATTTCGTGGGCCGCATTCTCCGCAGCTTTTCCATTTCCTAATTGATTTCTGATTTCTTGATAGCCCTGGAAGATCGTTCTTCGGACGTTTGAATCGTTTAGGAGTCGCATGATTTCTGCAGAAAGATTTTTTATATTAAAATCCGATTGGATCAATTCTTTGACTAAGGGACGTTGAAGCAACACATTGGGCATGGCCAAATGAGAAACTTTAATTAAAGCGTGACCCATCCAATATGTGGGCCAAGCTACGCGATAAACCACACACATAGGTAATCCAGCCATTGCAGCTTCCAAGGTCGCTGTTCCAGAACAAACCACTCCTGCAGCCGCTTGATTTTGAAGAAAAGATGCCGTTTCTAGATGAGCTTTTGGAGAGAAAGAACGGATCACACGC
>CAYVFJ010000258.1:0-5903 GCA_964450905.1 uncultured Verrucomicrobiota bacterium | reverse complement strand
AGGAGATTTCATTTACCAAACTCAAGAACCAACTTGGCTTGGGAAGTCTTAACACCGTCAAGCATTACATTCATCATCTAGCTTCTGCCTGGCTTTTTCTTACCATTCGTCGTTATTCCCCGTCTACACGTCAACAACTGGCGAGCGAACCCAAGGGTTATGCCATTGATACTGGTTTAGCTCGTGAGATCGGTTTCCGGTCCTCTCCAAATTTTGGTTCAGATTTGGAAAACGCAGTTTTCCTTCATCTTCGTTCTCATTTTCCACAACTTTTTTATTATCGGACAAAATCTCATCATGAAGTTGATTTTTATATCCCCCGAGAATCGATTTTTGTTCAAGCATGCTGGAATGTGACTAGCCAGGAAACCCGTTTACGAGAACTTCGATCTTTAGAGGAAGCCCGTAAGGACCATTCAAAAGGTCAATTTATTTTGGTGACCAACACACCCGCTCATCGAATTCAGCCACCGAAATCAATTCGTGTTATATCTCCGTGGAAGTTTCTTTTGGATTATAGTTAGTCTCCCTTCGTTGCTCCGCTCATACTGCTTAAGAAATGTAGCAGTCAATCAGGATTCATGTCTCAATCGTCTTACCGTGGTCGTTTTCATGTTGTACAAACATGTTACACTTCAAACTTTACGTCAAGCTATTATCTCTCTGACCGAGCCATTTCAGTGACTTTATCGAGAACACAACTTGAGATTCATCTTGAAGTCACTCGATACGGATGAAACAAATGATCGCTTATAAAATTAAAGCACGCGGGGAATTTGGGATGAGTGATGATGAATGATTGGACTGGATAGTGTAAGATCAAGAATATAACTAAATCGAGCTTCAAAACTAAGCAGCTCCCCATCTACTGCAAAGCGCCAACAGTAAATGCCATACAAAGTATATATGTCATTTTGTATGGATTGAACCGTCAATGTTTTTTCATGCAGCGCGATGCTAAGTTCCTCATGACTGCAAAGTTTTTCGAAATATTCTCGAATATTCTCGGGTTTGGTTTGCAATCTATTCGAGAATGTTGGAATTAAAACGGCCTTCTCATGGTAGAGAGCAAGAAGACTTTCGATGTCGCCTTTGTTGACGGCTTGCATCCATTCTTTAAGGATATCTTCTGGTTTTTTTATCATTTTGTGCGCGGTTGTTTATCAATGAACGATGCTGCCAAAACATTCAACCATTGATTAAATATTCAAGCAAGTCTGCTGATCGTTGTGATTAAATTTCTTTCGGATTTAATTGAGTCATGTGAAAATATCTAGGTCAATGCCAAAGTTGATGGATGAAAGATGATCTTATGTGAAATTATTTTTGTGCGGTCCCTTACCACAATCAATTCAAGGATGACATCATCGCCTAATCGATGGATATAAAGAGCGTTCGATCAAGCGGCTAAAATCGTCCACGAAAGGATCGAAACGGCTCAAAACTTTTAAATTTTTTTCTCAGAAGATTTCAGTCTGCCGCGGCGGATTGGGATACGTAACGTGTTTTCCTTATGGACAAGTGTAGCTAATGGGTGACCCACAGCCCTCCGGCTTACGTCCTGCGAAGCCAATACTGGCTCCCGTCCAAAGAACAATAGAATGATAAAATAATTTGTCCCGAATGACATGTCGCCACCTGTTTACAAATAGTATTTGAGGAGGGTTCAAAGGTAATAAAAACCAAGATTTTAGCATCCATCGTATCGCTCGATAAACAAAAGAAGGATTCATCCAGGCGCCAAAATAACGCAGTTCTTTTAGATCAAGCGACCGAGCAAGCTTTTTTAGCGCGAAAATAGTATAATAGGTCTGCCAGCCAGCAAACCATTTACCTGTCCAAATCCAGGGTTTAGAAAATATACCTTCGAAATGGAAAAACTGTGGTACATCGACAACAAGCCAACCTCGTTGTTCTAGCACACGAAGATTTTCTTTCAAAATCAAGGCTGGTTGGTTGCCTCGGAAATGTTCTATAAGTCCTTGGTGAAATACAAGTTTTACTGTTCCATCTTTAAAAGGAAGTTCGAAAGCATTTCCTCGAACAAACATGATTTTACATTTTAAATCATGTTGATATTGAAGACACTTATCAAGCGCAGCTTGCGACATATCCAAAAGAATAGGTTTCATCCCCAGTCCAAGCATGAAATTTAGAGAACCACCAGTGCCACAGCCAACTTCCAAAGCTCGAACATTTTTCCATTCTTCATTAATGTCTCGAATCACTCTTTCAATGCGACCGTGTTGCGGATAAAAATCTCCCGCTCGAGATCGACTTTTCCAAAAATTGTCCCAGTGACTTTCCATTTACGACGCATTTTCTAACGAAGGCGGTTACGAATCTTTTTCATCCGAAACGTTGCTGATTTTGAAGTCGATCAATTTCCGATGTAATGTTCGTCGGCTGATGCCCAAAAGAGGAACTGCGCGACTGATATTTCCATGAGTTTTTTCTAATGCTTTTTGAATCAAATGCTTTTCCATTTCCATCAGGTTAAGACTTTCTGTGGTTGCAAATGAAGATGAAGCCGTCATCTCTTCCGCCGTGGTTGAACGTAATTCTAAAGGAGCATCGCGGAGTGAAAGTCGATCTTCACGAGCCATCACCACCATACGGTTGATCACATTCCGCAATTCACGAACGTTGCCAGGCCAAGAGTATTTGAAAAATGCTTGCATGATGTCCGGTGTAAAATTCCGAATGTTTTTTTTGTTTTCCTCGCAGTATTCTCTTAAAAAATGGTTGGCAAGGATTGGAATATCCTCTTTAAGGTCTCGTAAGGGTGGCATTTGAAGGGTGATCACATTTAAACGAAAAAAGAGATCTTCCCTGAACTTCCCTTCAGCAACCATTTTTTTGAGGTCACGATTGGTTGCGGCAATCAGACGAACGTCCGTCGGGATGGGTTTGTTTCCACCTACCCTCTCAAATTCGCGTGTTTCGATGACGCGAAGGATTTTTACTTGAATCGAGGGATCGATTTCTCCGATTTCATCGAGAAACAAAGTTCCTCCATCAGCCAACTCGAAACGGCCAAGCCGCTTTTCGAAAGCTCCAGTGAAAGCCCCCTTTTCGTGCCCAAAAAGCTCGCTTTCAAGCAAGTTCGAAGAGAGCGCGGCGCAGTGGACCGCAATAAAAGCTTTCGTGGCACGAGGGCTTAGATGATGAATGGCGTGTGCAACCAATTCTTTACCGGTTCCGCTTTCTCCTTGAAGCAGGGCTGTCGCCCGAGAGGGAGCAACTTGTTGGACGATTTCAAGAAGGCTTTGAATCGCAGGTGATTGGCCAAGGATACTGCGCAATCCGTAGCGGTTGTTTAACTGTTGATGGAGTTGAATGTTTTCTACTTCCAGAACACGCGATTTAAGAAGACGCGCAATGCGAATTTCCAGTTCATCAAGCTGAAGTCGTCCTTTGGAGATATAATCATCGGCCCCTTGTTTCATGGCTTCTACGGCAACATCTTCCGAACCGTAAGCAGTCATGAGGATGCAGATGGGCGACGGAGTCAGGGTTTTGGCTCGACGGATCAGTTGAAACCCGTCTTCGCCCGGCAAGCGAAGGTCCGAAAGAAGGACATCAAATTTTTCTGTGGCGAGTAGTTCCGTGGCAGATTTTGCGTCTTCAGCGACATAGACATCATAATGATCTTCAAGCGCGGTGCGCAGCCCTTCTCGGGAAGGTTTTTCGTCATCCACGATAAGCAAGGTTGGTTTCATGCGGCTTTTTGTGATGAATCGGATGCGGGGTCACTTTCCAAAAGGCGAATCCGTTTTTCTGCCAAGGGCAGGAATATCCGAAAAGTGGTTCCGCGACCTTGTTCACTACTTACCTCAATAAAACCACCATGTTCTCGCACCACACGTTGAACAATCATCAATCCGATGCCGCTGCCTTCAGTTTTTGTTGTAAAATAAGGTTCAAAGATGTGTTGAAGAACTTCGGAAGAGATTCCTCCACCGGTATCACGCATCGCAATCATCAACCTTTCATCAAGCAATTCGGTGCGAATATGTAAGATGCCGCCTTTGCTCATGGCTTGGAGGCTGTTACGAATGATATTAAAAAAAACCTGTTTCATTTGATCTGTATCAATGAGAATGAGAGGAATATCCCGAGGAAAATCTTTTTCTATTAAGACATCGCGATTGGCAATTTCGGGTTCCAAAACTTTTAGCACGTCGATGAGAGCCTGATGGAT
The DNA here is from genome assembly GCA_964450905.1 of uncultured Verrucomicrobiota bacterium. GTDB lineage: Bacteria > Verrucomicrobiota > Verrucomicrobiia > JABWAM01 > JABWAM01 > CAYVFJ01. Next base: position 1,699 of record CAYVFJ010000258.1, on the reverse strand, counting down.
AGAATCTAGTTTAAGTTTGGGTGGAGTGGGACGAACTGCTTTTAAAAACTGATTGACGATTTGATCGAGGCGATCAATTTCTCCTGTGCATACATGAATATGTTCTTCGAGCTTTTTCTTCAAAGGAGAATCTAAGTTACGCAACTCTCGTTCAATGAGTTGCATGTAAATGTGAAGGGAATTCAATGGGTTCCCAATTTCATGAGCAATCCCTGCTGCTAAGGTGGTGACCGCGCCGATACGCTCAGATTCAACATTTAAAGCCGCACGCCGATGAGCTTCCGTGACATCTCTAAGAATCAAAAGGTGGTCGGTATCTGGCAAAGAATTTTGTTGGAGTGTATTTATATAAATTTGTAAGAAACGATGTTGAGGATAAAAAATTTCTAAATCATGATGAACCGTGACATGTGGTTTAAGAGTGTGTGGACCGTCTTTCAATGTTTTCCAGAATAAATCGGGCAAATAACGGCGCAGATAATCGCCCGGCCCAAAGGAGGCGTCTAGCCCTAGTAATTCACGCGCTGCCCGATTCAGATAGATCAGCTTGTCATCGGTGCCGAGAACAATGATCCCTTCATCCAGAGCGTTGAAAACAGTTTCTAAAACTCCCTTTTCTTGGGCGAGACGCAAAATAACCGATGCCACACTCTTGGGATCGAGTCGGTCCATTTTACCTATTAATTTTTCAATGAAAGCAGGTTTCACAAAAAAATTACATCCAACCACGGCGTTTAAAATAAATCATGCATGCTGCCGTCAGAAGGAGCGTGACTGCGATGGTGGTTTCGTAGCCCCAAGCTGATTGAAGTTCAGGCATATGATGGAAATTCATGCCATACCACGAAGCAATCACACTCATTGGGGTGCTAATGACCGTGATGAGGGTAAGCGCTTTAACTGCTTCGCTGGTGCGATTCGAAGATAAACTGAGATAAAGTTGCATGGTGCTATTGAGCGAATCATGAAAAGATTCTGCCATCTCATTGTATCGGCCCAAATGATCGCAGACATCGCGAAAATAGGGCACCAACTGGGATCGGATGATTTTAAATTCGCCGCGCGCCAATCTTGTAAGAATATCTCTTTGCGGACGAATAATCTGGCAAAGATAGAGCACCTCTTTTTTAAGCTGTAACACTCGATTGACAGTTTCTCGTTCGACTCCTCCTTCCATGATCAGAGTTTCAACTTCATTGATTTCCTCGCCAAAATCATGTAACACCGGCAGATAATTGTCGACCAGAGCGTCCAAAATCATATGAGTGATCCGGTCGCTTCCACGCGCTGTCTGAGTTCTACGGTTACAGCGATCCAAGGTGGCTTGAATGCTTTTGAGCGGTTCACGGTGCCAGGTTACCAAAAAGTTTTTCCCGAAAAACAAGTTTAATTCTTCGGTGCGAAATTGTTCATCTTTTCGACTAAAATCCACCGCATGAATCACCATAAAAAGATAGCCGTCGTACTCTTCAATTTTAGGGAGCTGACTAGGGGCCAGGCAATCTTCAATAGACAAGTGATGGAATTGGAAAATGCCCTCTAGAACACGCTTTGATTCTTCTGTGGTTGGATTTTCTAAATCGATCCATACATGAACTCCCTCATCGTTCAATAACATAGGAATCGTTGACAAATCCATATCCTGTTCTGCCAACTTTCCTTCTGCAAAAACAAAAGAATGAACCATATCCTCTCTCCC
>CAYVFJ010000257.1:0-4521 GCA_964450905.1 uncultured Verrucomicrobiota bacterium | reverse complement strand
CTGTAAAGTATTGGCACAACCATAAGCTTCCATGGCCCATACCTCCATCTCACCAAATCGTTGTCCGCCATATTGCGCTTTACCTCCCAACGGTTGTTGAGTGACCAAAGAATAGGGACCCACCGCGCGTGCATGAATTTTATCCGCCACCAAGTGCCCCAATTTCATCATGTAAATGTATCCCACCACAATTTCTTGATCAAAAACCTCTCCGCCACGGCCATCATTCAATCGAACCTTTCCGTGCTCAGGAAGTTTCGCCTGCTTCAAATATTTGCGAATGGCCTCTTCTTTAATCCCGTCAAAAACAGGTGTGGCCACCGTAAATCCTAAACATCGAGCCGCCCACCCAAGGTGAGTTTCCAATACTTGTCCCACATTCATACGCGAAGGCACCCCGAGCGGATTTAACACAATTTCCACCGGCGTTCCATCATCTAAAAACGGCATATCTTCTTCCGGCACAATCTTTGCGATCACACCCTTATTTCCATGACGTCCCGCCATTTTATCTCCCACACTTAATTTGCGTTTGCTAGCAACATAGACCTTCACTTGTTTGATGATCCCGGGATCCACTTCATCTCCACTTTCAAGTCGATCCACATTTTGCTGATGTTCCATCTCAAGATCTAAGAACTTCTTTTCGTAGGTACTAATAATCTCACGGATTTTAATCCGAATAGGGCTTGGATCAATTTCGATATGATCGTACACGGAAGCTAATTTTCGTAACAACGTTTTAGTAATCTTCCGATTGGCTGGAATAATAATTTCACCAGTCCCTGCGTTCACCACATCCAACGGAATCTTTTCCCCAAGAAGAATGTTGCTCAACGCTTCGGTAAGTTCCTCACGCAATTCTGTGCCGCGTTTGGCATACTCATCTTTTAATGCCTTTAATTGACGCCGACTTTCCGTGGGCGTTAACTTCGTGCGATTGATCTCTTTCTGACCCGAAACCATCACATCCATGACAATCCCATAAGTTCCACTTGGCACAGTCAGCGAAGTATCCTTTACATCCGCCGCTTTCTCACCAAAAATAGCCCTCAAAAGACGTTCTTCAGGAGCAAGTTCGGTTTCACTCTTCGGAGTGATCTTTCCAACTAAAATATCTCCAGGTTTAACTTCAGCTCCAATTCGCACCACTCCATCGGCTCCTAAATTCTTGAGAGCATCCTCACCTACATTAGGAATATCTCTGGTAATTTCTTCCGGCCCGAGTTTGGTGTCGCGCGCGCCGATTTCAAACTCATCAATATGAATACTGGTATAAGCATCTTCCTTTACCAGTTTCTCGCTGATCAAAATGGCGTCCTCAAAATTATAACCATTCCAAGGCATAAACGCGACCAACACATTACGTCCTAAAGCCAATTCTCCCTGATCCGTGCATGGACCGTCCGCAAGAACTTGTCCCTTTTTAATCGAATCACCTTTTTTAACAATAGGCCGTTGGTTCACACAACTACCCGCATTGGAACGCATGAACTTACGCAAATCATAAATATAAACTCCATCTTCAGGATCTGTTTTCAATTTCTTCTTTATATCCGGAAGCTTACCATCTTTGGTCACCACAATTTGATAAGCCGAAACAGAGGCAATCTTTCCGCTCGACTCTGAAATAACTAGAATCTTGGAATCACGCGCGACGCGTCCTTCGAGCCCAGTCCCTACAATCGGAGCTTGTGGCTGTAAAAGAGGCACCCCTTGACGCTGCATGTTAGATCCCATCAACGCGCGGTTGGCGTCGTCATGCTCAAGAAATGGAATCAACCCTGCCGCAACTGAAACAAGCTGTTTAGGCGACACATCCATGTAATCGACTTTCAGAGGTTCCACCTCCAAAAAATCTCCTTTATATCGAACACTCACCTTGGGTCCTACCAATTTCGAATGAGAATCCAAAGCTGCGTTGGCTTGAGCTACCACATACTTTTCTTCTTGGTCTGCCGTCAGATAATCCACTTTTTCAAGCACTTTCCCGTTTTCCACCTTGCGATATGGACTTTCGATAAATCCAAACTCATTGATCCTCGCAAAGGTGCTTAACGAAGAAATCAAACCAATGTTAGGTCCTTCTGGAGTTTCAATCGGACAAATACGCCCGTAATGACTCGGATGAACATCACGCACTTCGAACCCTGCTCGATCACGACTTAATCCCCCGGGCCCTAGAGCGCTCAACCGTCGTTTATGCGTCAGCTCCGACAAAGGATTCATCTGATCCATAAACTGCGAAAGCTGACTTCGCCCAAAAAAATCCCTTACCACAGCCGACAAAGCTTTCGGATTAACCAGCTTCTGCGGAGTCATCGATTCGATATTCGTGTCAAAAAGCGTCATTCGTTCCTTGACCAAACGCTCCGTTCGATCAAGCCCCACACGACACTGATTCGCAAGCAATTCACCTACCGTGCGCACCCGACGACTTCCCAAATGATCAATATCATCCACCGACCCACCGCCTTTGCGCAACGAGATTAAATATTTCATCGCGGCAACCAAATCGTCATTCGTAATCACTCGAAGATTTTGATCTTCAGTTCCATAATCCGCCTTGCGCTCAGGAAAGAGTTTCTGATTGATTTTATAACGGCCCACACGACCTAAATCATAACGTTTAGGATCAAAAAAGGTTCTCTTAATCAATGCACGCGCATTGGCTACCGTAGGAGGATCGCCAGGACGTAATCGTCGGTAAATATCTTTTAAAGCATCTTCTTCCGTCCGCGTAGGATCTTTCTTTAAAGATTTGATAATCACGCCATCATCAAAAGACGTGTCCACCACTTTAATTTTTTCAATCTTAAGATCCAAAAGCTGTCGAACAACAACTTTAGAAAGTGGATCAAAAGCGCGCGCAACCACCGAATTTTTCCCAGAATCATGAACATCCTCAATCAGGATCTTATTTGCCAACGACTCTTCATCCATCTCTTTGCGTAATTTGATTTCCGTGATATCATAAAATAATTTGATAATATCGATATCTTTTTCATACCCGATGGTGCGTAAAAAAGTGGTGACAAGAAACTTTCGGCGACGACGACGACGATCTAAATAAATATAAAGCAAATCGTTGGTGTCAAACTGAACCTCTAACCAAGATCCACGATCAGGAATAATCCGGAAAGAATAAAGAGTTTTACCATTCGGATGAAGCGTTTCTTCAAAACAAATTCCCGGAGACCGATGGAGCTGACTGACAATCACTCGCTCCGCGCCATTGACCACAAAAGTTCCCTGAGGAGTCATCAGAGGAATTTCACCCATATAAACCTTTTCCTCTTTGCTCTGTTTATGACCGTTGATATCTTCTGTCAAACGAAACGTCACATGAAGAGGAGCCGCAAAAGTCGTCCCTTCGCGGACGGCTTCCAACCAGGTTTGTTTTGTCTCGCCAATTTCATAACGCCCAAAGTTCAGGACCGTCTTTCCATCGTAACTCTGTATCGGAAACACCTCTGTAAACACCGATTGCAAACCAATATTTCGCCGTTTCTCAGGGGAAATACTCGTTTGAAGAAAATCTCGATAAGAGAGATTCTGCAATTCAATGAGATTCGGTGGGTCAATGATCTCAATTACTTTTCCGAAATAAGTGCGTTCCATACTTTGTTTCTTTATTTAATTAAACCGCAAGATTGATGAATCTACCTTCAAAAATTCGATCTTAGATCTCTTTTTTGCCTGAGGAAATGGGAACAGCCATGGACTGTTCCCATTCCTTGCTATTCCTGTTATTTGATTTCAACTTTAGCGCCAGCCGCTTCTAATTTTTTCTTGATCTCTTCTGCTTCTTCCTTGGTCACACCTTCTTTCACAGATTTAGGAGCGCCTTCCACAAGATCCTTAGCCTCTTTGAGGCCAAGGGTTGTTGCCCCACGAACCTCTTTAATGACCGCGATCTTATTGGCGCCAGTCTCTTTAAGAATCACGTCGAAAGTTGTCTTAGCCTCTACTGCGGGCGCGGTTCCAGCGGTAGCTGTGCTCGCGGCCGCTGCCACAGGCGCTGCAGCGCTCACTCCCCACGTAGTTTCTAGTTCTTTGACAAGGTTAGCCATCTGAAGCACCGTTAAGGCGCTTAGTTGATCAATGATTATTTTGTGTTCTGACATATGTTTTTTCCTTGGTTTCGTCATGTCCCGCAGCCGCGGAACCTTTCATCCCAAAAGCTTTTGGAAATGGCGATGGACCGGTTAATAGTTAATGTGTTCTTTTTTTTATTTCTTTAATTTTTAATTTTCGCGATGGATCAGGCTTAGGAACTCTTCTCCGCCTTCGCCTTCAATAATCGCACCAACTGAGAAGCGGGCGTGCTCAACAAACGAACCAACTGAGAGGCAGGCGCCGAGAGAATCCCCAACAACTGAGCCTGCAAAACTTCACGTGGAGGTAAATCCGCAATCGCATCCACATCTTCAGCGCTCAGCACCGCTTGATCAAGAATACCCGCTTTAATCCTGGGTTTCTTAAATTCCTTAGAAAAACTTTTAAGCGCGGCTGCAGCAG
>CAYVFJ010000256.1:0-3111 GCA_964450905.1 uncultured Verrucomicrobiota bacterium | reverse complement strand
ATTCATTTGCCCAGCATCGCCGTGCTGGAAGGCACGAACCTTGAGGTCAATGAGTAGGTGGCAGCGGAGAATGCGATGGTAAAAGACCAGTTCAAGATAATCGTGTTCGTTTCCGACGGTGATACGTTTCTGGCGTGCCTCGAAACAGAAACCGGTTCCTAGTTCGAGCAAGAAGGATTGGAGGTGATCGAGTAAGGCAGTTTCAAGATCGGATTCGAGATAATGCGATTTCTCTGCGAGGCCGGTGAATTCGAGGATGTACGGGTCGCGAATTAAATCGGCGATTTGACCGGGTGTCTCGATGGCTGGTTGACGGGCGCGTTCGATGACAGCTTCCTTGTCTGTGGAAAGCCCGGTGCGTTCGTAAAGCAGGGAACCGATCTGACGTTGGAGTTGGCGGACGGACCAGGTTCCCTTGAGGCATTCGTTTTCGTAGAAGGCGCGTTTCCAGGGATCGTCGAGACGAATCAATTCCACGAATTGGGACCAGGAAAAGCGCAGAAGCGCGTTGACGGAGAGCGGTGTCGGAGAGTTGGAGGAAGATTTCCGCGACGGTGTTGCGGAAATCTGAACCTCACTCGTTGGCAGGATGAACGGCAATTTCCTCAACGGTGTCGCGGAAATCTGGTCGTGGATCTGCGGGTAAGTTTGGTAGAACAATCTCATCCGCTCCAGCAAATCGGCGCTTGTTCCAGCTATGCCGCGCTGACGGAGGTCGGTGGACAGGCGTTTCAGGAGTTCGTCGCCATATTTCGCCCGATCCTCGCCATTTTGCTCGAACTCAATCAGATAAGCGCCAATGAGCCAGTTGCGCAAAATTAGTTGGCGATTGACGGCGCCAGCGACTCCAGCCTGAGCTTGCTGGTGAGCCTGGGCAATCGTGGTGATAAGAGAGTCGTAGTTCATAGCGACGAGATTAGAGGATATCAGCGTGATCTGTTTCGATGACGTTGTTGGAGTTGGTGGATGGACCAGTTTCCCGTTTCAGACATATTTTATAAATCGATCTTTCCCAAGTAACGTCTGAGAATGTCTTCTACAGTGACAATTCCCACATCATCTCCCTGTTGATCAACCACAAATGCAAAGGGGACTTGAGCCTTTCGAAGAATCACTAAGATTTCATTGAGACGCGCTTCCGCAGGAACACGCGGAGGGTTGCGAGATTTAATTTGGGTGGAGAAAATGGAGTCATAAGCCACCCATAACCCTTCCCAGAAAGTCTTTTTGTTGGTTTCGATCTGAATAGGTAGACGCGAAAAACCAGACTTTGCGGCAATCATTTTTTGTTCTTCATCCGATTGAGTCTTTCCAACAGTGATCACCTCAGATCGTGGACGCATCACATCACGTGCCGTCGCATTTTGACTGTCGATAATCGATGCCACAAGATTGCGTTGCTCTCCTGTCATCGGAGTTTCTTGTTTTACTTCGCGCACCAGCAGTTTTAATTCCTCACGCGTGACGTACATTTGGCGTGATGGACGAAAAGAAGGATTCCCTCCAAGTATAAAAATTAATTTTTCTGAAAAAATACGGAACAAAAGAACCACAGGCCATAAGATCATGTAGGTCGCAAGCAGGAAAGGAGCTAAAAAGGAAGTTAGACGGTTTGGAAAACGGATAAAAAGAGCTTTTGAAACCAAATCCCCGTAGTACCATAATATCAGTGTAAAAAACATGGCCACATTTGTGGCTATAAATATTCCATGAGATTTTAGAAACTGTTCCATCACTAAGATCATGACAACACTATTGACGATGGTATGGCCGATCAACACGGTGGATGAAAGACGATCCGGATGATGCATGAATCCCCAAAGAATACGGGCTCCTATGGAACCATGCTCTTTCAGGTGGCGGATGCGAGCTGAATTCAAAAGTAATACGCCTGTTTCCATTCCAGAAAAGAGAAAGGATAAACACATGCACCCAAGAATGGTTCCAAGAACAATCATATTTTCTTTCTTTTTGCTCGAACCAGGACGGTTGCCACATGGAACCGATACATTTTTTCGATCTGAAATGAATAATTCGCAAATGAATAGGTATCACCCACTTTAGGGAGCGCCCCTAATTTATCTGTCAGCCATCCGCCCAAAGTATCGATCCCTTCTGCTTCTAGATCGATGCCTATGAGTTGAGAAATATCCGACAAATGGATGGATCCTTTGACAACGAAAACGCGCGGTTCTATCAATTCCCAGTCAGGAGTTGGATCATCATATTCATCGTAGATTTCTCCAAACACATTTTCGACGATGTCTTCGAGAGTAATGAGTCCCTCTTTCCCTCCGAATTCATCCACCACCATGGTCATTCGTTGAGGGCCTCTTAAAAAGTTTTTTAGCAATTCCAGAGCTGACATGGTTTCCGGTACAAAAGCTGGAGGTTCAATGCACGAAATAACGTCGATCTCCGGTTCTAATAAAAACCTCTTCACATTCAAAATTCCAACAATAGAATCCAGTGACTCGCTATACATGGGCAATCGACGATGACGCATGGCAATGGCTTGTCTTTTCATTTCCTCAATGTCGCTATCCGCGTTGATACAGCATATCTCACCTCTCGGCGTCATGAGTTCTCGAAGATTGCGATTGGCTAGATCCAGGGTTCGTTCAATAAAACGTCTTTCTGAAGAGCGCAAGATCCCTTCTCGAGTTCCCACATCTAACATGGTCAGGTATTCTTCCTCTGTGAGACCATGCAACGGTCGTACTAAAGAGGGAACCAAACGTGCCGTCCACTGTTGCGAAAGTCGATCCATGAGATCCGTGATGGGATGCAATAACTTTTCTAAATGTCGCAACCAATTGGCTGTTGTCAGCGCAATGACAACGATGTTTTGCGTCGCGATTGCCTTGGGAATAAGCTCACTGAAAATAAGAAGCAACCCAACGGTGATCCCCAGAGGTAACCACACAGTCGATGGGGTGATCTCCGCTGAAAATTCAAAACAAAAGAGGGTGATCGCGCAAGCAACCACGCTGTTGGCCACCGCATTGCCCAATAAAATGGTGACAAGAAACTTTCGTGGTTGAGCTAAGATTTCGTTGATCCATTTCACTCTTGGATCATGTTGTTCATTTAGAATCTTTAAGGCTTGAG
>CAYVFJ010000255.1:0-4010 GCA_964450905.1 uncultured Verrucomicrobiota bacterium | reverse complement strand
TCGGGAGGCGGTTCTTGCTCATGTGAAGGAGCTGGAACACGAAGGCGTGGCTCCGCCTCCTTCGATCCCGATGGTTTTTCCGGTTTTAAAACATAATATCACGACGGAAAATGAAATTGAAGTCATAAAGGTGTCATTGAGTCTTGTCTCAAGAATATTAGATGGTACAGTCAATGGTTGATGCGTCATTTGCCATATCCGTTTTACGAACGACTTTTGAATGCTCAAAGGTCTCTGAACCAAATTCTTACTGTTGACGAGACTTTGCAAATGATTTTGAAAGAAGCCACCAAGTTGGCTGAAACAGAAGGTGGAAGCTTATTCTTATATAATCCACAAGAAGATCATCTGATTTTTTATATGGTTAAAGGGAAGAAGAGTCGTTTGTTAAAGGGATTAACTCTTGCAATTGGGGAAGGCATTGCAGGTTGTGTTGCCAAAACTCGCAAAGCAGAATTGGTTTGCGACGCTTATAAAGATCCACGTTTTACAAATCGGTTTGATACGATTTTAGGTCTAAAAACTCGTAATTTAATCGCAGCCCCGATTATTTGTGGCAAGACTTTGCTGGGGGTTTTGGAGCTTTTAAATCACAAAAAGCGATCGGCCTTCCCAGCGAACATTCTTAAGATGGTTGAGGAATTTGCTGCACGCGCTGCCTCTGCTTTAGCTGCAACCATGAAATTACAGGCTGTGGAGGCGGATGCTGAAAAGTGGCACGCTCTTTTTGAGGCGAGTTCTCTTCATGATTTTGCTCATGATGCTCTGAATAGGATGATTGGGCAAAGTCAAATGATTCAGGATATCAAGAAAATGATCCATCAAGTTGCAACGTCGCAATCCACCGTTCTTATCCGTGGGGAAACAGGCGTAGGCAAGGAGTTGGTGGCGGAGGCGATTCATCAATTAAGTTCTCGCAGTCAACAACCTTTTGTTTGTGTCAATTGTGGAGCGATTCCGGCTCATTTAATTGAAAGCGAATTATTTGGCCATGAACAAGGCTCCTTTACCGGAGCTATAAAAAGAAGGCTTGGAAGATTTGAATTAGCCCACCAAGGGACTCTTTTTCTGGATGAGATTGGAGAGCTTCCTTTGGATTTGCAGGTCCGATTGCTTCGGGTTTTACAAAATCAAGCATTTGAAAGGGTGGGAGGAACCGAGACTTTAAAAGTGAATGTGCGTGTGATTGCTGCAACAAATATCAATCTTGAAGAAGCCATTCAGGAAAAAAAATTTCGTATGGATCTCTTTTATCGTCTGAACATTTTTCCGATCACTTTAAATCCCCTTCGTGATCGCAAGGAGGATATCCTTCCTTTAGCAGAACATTTTTTGGGAAAATTCAATAAAATTTATCATCGGTCAATCAAAGGGTTTTCCAGTCAGGTGTGTCAACAGTTCGTGGATTATCTTTGGCCAGGAAATGTTCGTGAACTCGAAAATCTTGTGGAACGAGCTGTGGTGAGTTGTCACGGAAATGAGATTGATTCTGTTGTGGTGTATCCCATTCCTACAAAAAAAGGAGATTCTTTATCTTCTGTTATTCCGACTGATTTAAATGGAGAAACATTACCATCGTCTTTAGCAAATGGAATTACAGATTTTAAACGGCGCGCCATTCAACTAGCGCTTCAACAGACAAATGGCAATCAACGTAAAGCTGCCCAACTGCTTCGAATAGCTCCATCTAATTTTTTGAGAATGATGCGACAGCTCTCAATCGCTCCATAAAATATTTTTGTAAATCACTTTTGCACATTTCTCATTCTTAATTCTTAATTCTTAATTAATAACGATGTCTTCCCTCCCTGAAGATCCTGATGCAGCGTTGATGGTGCGTTTCCGTGAAGGCGATGAACGAGCCTTCGATGGACTTGTCGAGAAATTTCAGGGACCCGTTTTCAATTTCATCTTCAGGCAGATTGGCCGTTTGGATGAAGCCGAAGACATTGCGCAAAACGTATTTATCCAAGTCTATAAAAGCGCGCATCGTTATGAACCTAGGGCAAAGTTTACAACCTGGCTTTTTACCATCGCTCGCAATTTATGTCTCAATGAATTTCGCAGACAACAACGGCATCCTCTTCAGTCTCTTCAGCAAACACTTTCCAATGATCCCGAATCTGAACAAGCCCAATTTGCGGATCCCACCGCGCGTTCTCCCTCTGTAGAAATCATCGAGAAAGAACTTCAGGAAGAGATTCTAAAGGCTGTTCGTCAACTTCCAGAAAGTCAACGCACAGCGGTGTGGCTCTGTCGGTATGAAAATATGTCCTACGAAGAGATTGCCGAAGTGCTTGATCTCTCCGTGAGCGCGACAAAATCCTTGCTTCATCGCGCAAGAGAAACCCTTAAAGTGGAGCTTCATGAATTTTTGAAAGAATGAGAGAAACTTAATCTCTTTTTCGGTTTTTAAATGAGAAGGATTCCTTATGAACATCATTCCTCCAGATTGGAAAGAAGATCAAAAGCTATGGGAAATGCTCGGTCGACTTCCTAGGATCAAGCCTCCTTCTAATTTTGCCCACATGATCCATCGGAAATTGGAAAAGAAAGAGGTTTTTTCTAGAAAAAGGGAGTCCTTTTTGCCTGTTCCTATTCAATCCCTTTTTCGAGGATGGCTGGGAGGGTTTGTGACCGCAACAGCCTGCTTTTTGTTGCTGATCTCGTGGATACGACATTCTCCTTCACCATCATCCCCACGTCCGTCGTCCGCGGTGATTCGGTCAGAGAAGGACAAAGTCAAGACAGCCATGTTGGCTCAGCATTACGAATTGATTCAAGATTTGGAAATGATCGAGCATTTAGATGAATTTTAACCTACAATTCAGCGCCATTTTCGGAATCATAGGCGTTCTTGTTTTGCAAGTGATCCCTTTGTCATACGCCAAAGGATTTTCGGATGAACCCCCCGCGGCGAAGGATTCTCGTCCAGCAAAACAACCAGATTCCGCAAACGCCGATTCATCGGATTTCCCAAAAAAAGACCGCGCTTCCCGTGAGCGTCCCCGTGAGGAAAAAGAGAACCCATGGAAAAACCTTTCGGAAGAACAAAAAGAAAAATTCCTCAAATTAAAGGAGGAAGCAAAGGAGATGTCTCCTGAACAATTCTTTGAAGAAATTTCTAGAATTCCGTCTGCTCGTGGTTTCGGGCCAGAACAACGTGGAAAACGCGATCGAAAATCCGATGGATCCCGACCTCATCCAAATGAAAAAAAATCGGATGATGACAGAGAAGAATTTCGTTCCCGTGAAAAAAGAGAGTCGATCGAAGATTTCGCGCCCGAAAAAAGACAGGCGCTGGAAGAGTTGAAAGATCGACTGAAAGAGATGTCACCCGAAGAACGTCGTGAAGAAAAGGCTAAAAATCCTCTTCCGAAAGATTTCTCCACTGAACCACGTAATCGTTCAAGGGAACGGCCAGATTCTTTTCGCGACTCATCTGAAGAAGGGATTCCTCGGCGTGAAAAGCAAAGAGCTTTTGACGATTTACCTCCGGAACAACGCGAAAGATTGGGGGATTCCAATGAAAGAGATCGAGGTTCATTGAGGGACGATTCTCCTCGCAAAGAAATTCGGAAACGTTTTGATGGTTTATCTCCTGAAGAAAAACAGAAAGTGCTTGAGTTTAGGGAGCGAGCCAAGGAAATGGATCCTGAACAACGGAAAGAAGAAGCCTCTAAACTTTCTTTCTTCAGTGAGATGCCCCAGGAAGAACGCGATTTTTTGGAAAAACGACTTCGTGATTTTCAACAAATGCCCCCTGAAAGACGAGAGAAAATTCAAAAAAATCTTGAACGTTGGCAAAAAATGAGTCCCGAAGAAAAAGAAGAATTTCGTGGACGTTTAAAAGAAAAAAAAGAGAGTTTTTAATTTTGAGTTTTAAGTTTATGAAGAAAAGTTGTGAGATAAAAACTAAAAATTAAGAACTCAATCCTCCTCCGCCAAGGTTCAGAACTCAGTAAAACCCTCAATTTTGAGCTGAAGCCATCGCAAGTTGAATTCCCTCT
>CAYVFJ010000254.1:0-2765 GCA_964450905.1 uncultured Verrucomicrobiota bacterium | reverse complement strand
TTTCCTTCCAGGTGTTGTTCTCGGTATCATTGGAAGTCTGTGCCTGCTTGTCGCGGTCATGATCACTTATCATTTTTATGGTCTTGGCCCAGGCAACACCGCTCTTGTAAGTCTCACGATCATCTACACTTTGGCTATCATTTTGTGGGTAACAGTGATTCCAAGAACAAGACTTGGACGTCTTATTGTAACTGAGAAGACCCTTGCGGATAGTAAAGCGACACCATCCATGGATCAACTGTTGGGAAAAACTGGCAAGACTCTTACTCCTTTGCGTCCTGTGGGAACCGCGCTTTTTGATCAAGAGCGTGTGGATGTGATTGCAATATCAGGCTTGATTGAATCAAATTGTTTGATTAAAGTTTCCCGGGTCGATGGCAACCGCGTCATTGTACGAAAACTCTAATTTAAAACTTTAAAATATCTCTACTATGCAACCTCTTTTTTTAGCTTTCACCGTTCTCTGTGTTCTGACTCTTTTAATTATCGTAGCTCTCATTTTTTCCGTGATAAAAGTATGGATTTACGCTTGGGCTGCCGATGTGCCGGTAGGTTTTATTGAGCTTTGGAGCATGAAATTACAAGGTATTCCTATTGCTTTGATTGTGGGAAATCGGATCAACGCAGTGAAAGCTGGCGTTCCTATTTCCACAGGCGATCTGATGGCTCATTATCTGTCAAAAGGTAATGTGGAAAGAGTTGTTCTTGCCCTTATTTCTGCTGATAAAGCTAATCTTCCACTTAATTTTAAAATGGCTGCAGCGATTGATCTTGCAACCAAAGAATCAGAAAAAAGTGTTTTAGGAGCTGTGATGACCAGCGTCAATCCACGTGTCATTGACTGTCCAAACCCAGCTCAGGGAAGAACAACCATTGACGCGGTTGCTAAAGACGGAATTCAATTAAAAGTAAAGGCGCGTGTGACCGTTCGCACTCATCTCGAACGATTTGTCGGTGGCGCTACCGAAGAAACCATTATTGCCCGCGTCGGTGAAGGACTTGTGACCACCATTGGTTCTGCAGTATGTTATAAGGAAGTTTTAGACAATCCAGATATGATCTCCCAACGTTGTTTGGAAAAAGGGCTCGATTCTGGCACCGCCTATGAAATTCTTTCCATCGATGTAGCGGACGTGGATGTAGGTGAAAACGTGGGAGCTAAACTTCAAGCTGAACAAGCTGAAGCAGATAAACGCGTGGCTCAAGCGCGCGCTGAAGTGCGTCGAACCATCGCTGTTTCTCTCGAACAAGAAATGAAAGCACGTAGTCAGGAAATGCGCGCTAAAGTCATTGAAGCTGAAGCCGAAGTTCCTAAGGCCGTAGCAGAAGCTTTTCGAACGGGAAATCTCGGGATCATGGATTATTATCGAATGCAAAATATCCAATCGGATACAACCATGCGAAGTAGTATCGCAGGCGAAAGTACCCCTAAAAATCCGGCGACATAAACCTAGTTGACCATGAATTCTGTAGGGTTTGTTTTCTTACCCATAGCCGCGGGAATCGATCTCTTGGGTCTCCTTTTTTTTGTCGTTGTTGCTGTTCTTAGCGCATTAAATAAAGGCTTTGGAAAACAACAGGAAGAAAAAAATGCTCCGCCACGACCAATTCGTCGTATTCCACCGCGTCAACCCACTCCTTCTGCGCCATCCACAGAAAATGAAGAAGATATTCCGGATTTGGCAGAACAAATGCGCCGCTTTCTTGAAGACATCCAGAAACCTCAACAAGTTTTTTCTCCTCCCACACCTCCAATACAAACACCTCTTCCACACCCCATTCATTTTCCACAAGTTCCTATTCAAACCATCGTTAGAGAAGTGAAGCCTGCAACGGCATCTCAATCTAAAGAAACTACTTTTGTTTATGAAGCCGAAAAAAAATCGATGGACACTGGAATTCGTGAAGAGATTGCTCAATCAATGAGATCGTTAGGACAAGATATTAAATTTACTAAAGGAGAACTGACAGCAACCCCTACCTCTGAAAGGATTCTAGTCGTTCCTTCTGGAATTGGATTTAATTTTTCCATGCTACGATCACCTGCCAACCTCAAACAAGCCATCATTCTCTCCGAGATTTTAGGTAAACCTAAAGCCCTAACAGCCCCTGCTTTCCTGCACTAACACTCGATTGACCGCATTTAAATAAGCGCGAGCGCTCGCCTCTATCACGTCGGTTGTTGAAGATTTACCAGTCACGATCTTGTGGTTGCCAAAATCCACTTTGATACTTACCTCACCAATGGCATCTTTCCCTTGAGTGACCGCTTTTAAAAGATATTCCATCAATTTACCGCGTTTACCAGTAATTCGATCAATGGCTTTTAACGCCGCATCTACAGGTCCGTCTCCGATGCATGCATCTTGATGAATCGTATCTTTTTTGGATCCATGAACTTTCTTTAAACGAACCGTGGCTGTGGGCACAGCATGATTTCCAGAGGTCACAGAGAGATAATCCAACGACCAAAATTCTGACACCTCAGAAATTCGATCATCCACGAGCGCGGATAAATCATCATCATAAACAAATTTCTTTTTGTCACCGATTTCTTTAAAACGCTCAAAAACAGCGTCTAACTCGTTTTCGTTCAATTTGAATCCCAGATGCTTTAAACGAATCGAAAGCGCATGACGTCCACTATGTTTCGTCAAGGGCAATTCGGTGATCCCCCACCCTATTTCTTCCGGATTCATGATTTCGTAAGTTTCACGTTTCTTTAAGATTCCGTCTTGATGAATCCCTGCGCCATGTGCAAAGGC
>CAYVFJ010000253.1:0-7947 GCA_964450905.1 uncultured Verrucomicrobiota bacterium | reverse complement strand
GAAAGATTTTAAATATTGGCATCAGGTTTCAATGTGGGTTTATGGAGGAGCTGTGATTTGTGGTGGCTTGGCAGCCTTCCTCCTTTTACCACCCAGTTCAGGCGGAAAATCAAAAAAGTCATCGTAACTGTTCAGCCTAATCTTGTTTAGGTTTAAGGCAAATTTAATGAGCACAAAATAAATCTTGACGATTTTGGAAGATTTTGGTTGATTTTGGAGTAATTTGGAGTATATAGGAATGTATCTCCACAATTTCTATTTATGGGTACCACGCCAAGATATTTTTTCGGTGAGTTCGAGCACACCATTGATTCTGTCAATCGGTTGATCATCCCTGCCAAATGGCGGACGGGTGAGAGCGAGGAGCTTTTTGTTTTTGCGCGTGAAGAGGGGCGGTTGGCTGTTTTGCCGAGGGCGGAGGTGGAAAAGATTTTGCAAGAGATTCATTCTGCCACGGGGGTGAGTGCGAGCGAAAAGAGAACGCAATCTCAAACGCTCTTTTCAAGCGCGCTCCAAGTTACTTGTGATAAACAAGGGAGGATCACGATGGACGTTAAGTTGATGAAACACGCGGGATTAAAAGGGAACGTGGTTCTTGTGGGGGGAGGGGAACGTTTTGAAATGTGGAGTTCAAAAACATGGGAAGTGAGGAAGGTGGATCTTGGCAGTAAAAGAAATGCGATGATGGATCATTTTGGGATTTAAAAGAACTTAAAAAAGGAGGAAAAAATGATGGGGAAAAATATCGATCTAGGATTGTTGTCGTGCGCCGACGTCGTCACGAAGTGTTCTGCTGATAAGGATCAGAGCAAAGGGATGTCATCCGTGTTGTCGGGGGAATTTTTTGCTGCTTCTTTACGCCGTTTGTCATCAGGAGGGGGTTTAAGATGGAAGAGAAGGAGAATGGCGCTCAGCGAGGAAATTTATTTCTCATTTCCCACGAGAAATTCCGTTGTTTCGGTGGAGAATCTGAAGCGTTTAAAGGTTCTTAAGTGTGGGGGATGACTTTGATTTTAGATGAATAGAGATGAAGGGATTGAACGATGTGTGGGAGCCAGGAGATCCATGAAAAATTGGAAACCAATTTTTGTTCTTTGAAACGAGTGAATGTTTTCCATCAAACGGTGATGCCTGTGGAAGTGGTAGACATCCTTACTTGGAATGGAACGCAAGGAGGACTGATGGTGGATGCGACGTTGGGAGGCGGTGGGCATAGTGAAGCGCTTCTTAGGTCGCGTCCGGATATTCAAATCATTGGTTTAGATCAGGATCGCGATGCCATCCAAGCTGCGGAAGTTCGTTTGAAGGGCTTTGGTGAACGATTTCGCGCGGTGCATCTTCCATTCCATCAGTTGACAGAATGTTTAGAGGGAAAGCTGGCTGAAGGGGTGGTGATGGATTTGGGTGTTTCATCGCATCAACTGGAAACTCCCGAGCGTGGTTTTAGTTTTCAATGGGATGGACCGCTGGATATGCGGATGAACCTGGATCAACTCGAAACTGCGGCGGACGTGGTGAATCGATGGAAGGAGGAAGATTTGGCACAAATTTTTTGGGAACTAGGCGAGGAAAGATTCTCTCGGCGGATCGCTAGAGCTGTGGTTGAAGTTCGAAAGGATCATTGGATCAAGACAACCAAAGAGCTGGCGGATCTTGTTGGAAGGGTTGTGAAAAGATCACGAACGATGCGGATCCACCCGGCCACGAGAGTTTTTCAAGCTCTTCGGATTCAGGTGAACGATGAATTGAATGAGTTGGAAGGGGGATTAAAAGCGGCGTGGAAAAGTTTAAAGCGGGGGGGACGATGGGTGATGATTAGTTTCCATTCGTTGGAGGATCGGATGGTAAAACATCAGTTTCGTAAATGGGCTTTGGAAGAGAAAGCGGGAACTCTTTTAAGCAAAAAACCCATGATTCCCACAGAAAAAGAAATTCAAGAAAATCCAAGATCGCGAAGCGCAAAATTGCGAGCGATTGAAAAAATATAAACAAAACAGTTACCCATTAGAAAAACAAAAATTATGGCACGCAACCGAAGAAGAGTTGAAGGAGAGGTCACTTTTACCTGGATCATCACGCGTTTGCTTTTATTTGTGGTTCTCGTCGGATGTTTATTAGGCATTCTCTATTTTAAACGGGATTGTCTTAAAATAGGTGATGAATTAAGCGGATTAAGCCGTGAATTGGAAACATGGCAACAGAAGACAAAGAGTCTTGAAGTGCAATTGGCACATTATAAGACACCGCGCGAGCTTGAAAATAAACTGGCGTATTGGCGGATTGAAATGATCCGGCCTAATGAAAATCAGATCCGACGATTTCGCGAACAGGATGTTCAGCAGGAAAAGATCATCCGACCACGTTTATTAGTGCAAGCGAATCCCGTTCGTTTAACACCCCGCGCTCCCTAACCATGCCCACTCGATATCATCGCATACGAATCTTATTGGTTGCCCTCCCTATTTTGATGGGATTGGTTGCCCTTGGATATCGTCTCTATCAACTGCAGGTGGTTCGACATTTAGAATTAACTCAAGCCGTGAATCGCATGCATGAACGACGCATCAAATTGCCGGCTTCGCGTGGCGCTATTATGGATCGTAATCGGAATATTCTGGCGCACAGCGTTCCTGTTTGCACCGTTGTCGCTGATCCACAAGCGATTCAAAAAGAGGCCACGCGACGAATCAAAGCAAAACAATCTCCTCAAACCCAAGAGTTAGTAAGTATTTTAAGTGAATCTCTCAATCTACAAAAATCGGAGGTTCAACAAAAGTTGGGAGGTTCTGAGCGTTATGTGATTCTCAAAAAAAAGGTCTCAAAAGAGGTCGTCCAGAAGGTTCAGGACATCTTCAAACAACAACGCATGACAGCCGCTTTAGGGGTGAGATTTGAAGATGATCAGACCCGTCTTTATCCAAACGGTTCTCTCATGAGTCATGTGGTGGGTTACGTCAACGCTGAACAACGCGGGGTAGATGGAGTGGAATATCTGATGCAACAGGATCTCCAGGGAGAGGGTGGCTGGCAAAAAACGGAGCATGACAACAAAGGAAGAGAAATTGTGCCTTACCGCAAAGAAGATTTTGCTCCGCGCAATGGTTATTCGGTTATTTTGACATTGGACCAAGCCATTCAGAATATGGTGGAACAAGAATTGGACCGCGCGATTGAAAAGCATCGTCCCGATTCGGCCGTGGTGATTGTGATGCGTCCTTCTACTGGTGAAATTTTGGCTCTCGCGAGTCGTCCCACCTTTGATCCCAATGCTAAAGATAAAAAGATTGATACCTTGAGAAATCGTGCGATTGCGGATTTGAACGAACCGGGATCCACCTTCAAAATCGTGACAGTCGCGACCGCGCTGGACCATCGTGTAGTGGATTTGGATGACACGATTTTTTGTGAAAACGGGAAGTTTTTTTATGGCGGGAAATATTTGAATGATCATGAGCCTCTCGGAAATTTATCTGTGGCTGGTGTCCTTATCCATTCATCGAACATCGGAGTAGCCAAGATTGCGTTGATGTTGGGAAATGAACGGATGCATCAAGCGATGAAGAATTTTGGTTTTGGGGAGAAAGCTTTTGGGACCGAAGATTTTGAACGTTGGCCTGGCGAAGTGAGCGGAATTGTTCATTCACTTCGAAAATGGACAAAAGTATCGATTACTCATGTGGCCATGGGACATGAAGTAGCTGTCACTCCCCTACAGATGGCTAACGCCATGTGCGCGCTGGCGAACGGCGGAAATTTAATGCGACCTCTCGTGATCAAACAAGTGATCAACCAGGAGGGTCAGGTGGTGCGCGAATTTTTTCCTCAGGTGCGTCGTCGTGTGGTGGATCAAAAAGCGGCTCGGTTAATCACGGAAGCGCTCAAGCAAGTTGTTAGTAAAGAAGGCACGGCTGCTCGCGCGGCGATCCCTGGTTTTGTGGTTGCAGGAAAGACAGGGACCGCGTGGAAAGTGATCAATGGCCAATATTATGATAAGGAACAGGTGATTGCTTCATTTAGCGGTTATTTTCCAGCGGAAAATCCTGAGTTATGTATCTATGTGATGTTAGACAATCCTAAAGGGAAAGATACTTATGGAGGAGCTGTTGCAGCTCCCGTTTTTCATGACATTGCCATTCGAGCGGCTTCCTACATTAATTTAAGGCCGTCTGTTGAAAGATCTTCTGTAGTAAAGACGGATGAGTCTGTGGTTCGCGTGGCGAATAGGGAGGTGATCCGATGAAGCTTAAAACACTTTTGTCCGATATCGACGCGGTAGAGATCCTTGGAGAGATCGATGTGAACGCGCAAAGATTACATTGCGACTCACGGCAGGTGCGTCCCGGCGATATTTTTGTGGCTATCCGTGGGGAGAAAACCGATGGACATCAGTTTATTGAACAAGCGGTTGAAAACGGCGCTTCCATCGTTGTTTGTGAAGATGAAGTGGGGAATTTTCAATCAGCGACGGTCGTAAGGGTTTCTGATAGTCGGAAGACCTTGGCTCATCTTGCCGCGAATTTTCATAGCCGGCCATCGGAAAAAATGTGTGCGATTGGGATTACTGGAACAAATGGAAAGACCACAACCAGCTATTTGATTGCGGCCATTTTAGAGGCAGCAGGTATTCCGACAGGCGTGATTGGGACATTGGCTTATCGGATGGGGCATCGTGAATTACCGGCGTTAAACACCACTCCGTCTGCGGACGAGTTGCAGTTATTGCTAACTCAAATGTTGCAAGCTGGGATGAAGGCGGTGACGATCGAAGTGAGTTCACATTCTCTGGCACAACATCGAGTCGACGAAATGGCATGGGACGCAGCGGTTTTTACCAATCTCACTCGTGATCATCTAGATTATCACAAAGACATGGAATCTTATTTCCAAGCTAAAAAGATTCTTTTCCAACAAATAGGCAGGGGTTCCAAAAAGGCCGTTGCGATTCTTAATCAGGATGATCCTCGTTCCGAAGATTTGCGTGGCGCCTTGCAAAAAGACGTTCGTCTGGTCACTTACGGCTTCAGTTCTTCCGCGGATGTGCGAGCAGAAATCATGGCAGACGCCTTGACGATTGAGAAATCTAGGTTCACCCTGATCGTTCAGGGTCAAAAAATAGAGATCTCAACGCTGCTTTGTGGCGCGCATAATATCTTCAACTGTCTTGCAGCAGCAGCCACAGGTTTCGCTCTAGGACACAATCTGGAAACCATACGAAAAGGAATCGAATCGGTAAAAAATATTCCAGGCAGGCTAGAACGTCTGGAGGGATTTCAAACTTTTGCTGTCATCATCGATTACGCGCATACCGATGACGCGTTACGGCGTGTTTTGAATGCTTTGCGTTCATTCACTCGGGGCCGTCTGATTACCGTGTTTGGCTGCGGCGGAAATCGTGATCATTCAAAACGATCCTTGATGGGAGAAGCCGCTTGCGAGCTTTCTGATATAAACATTTTAACAACGGACAATCCAAGATTTGAAGATCCATCCGCGATTGTGAAAGAAATCGCTGCGGGATTTAAATCGCGAAATAATTATCAGATTGTTTTGGATCGGCGCGCGGCAATCCGCGCAGCGCTGATGACGGCAAGAGAGGGCGATATCGTGTTGCTGGCCGGAAAAGGTCATGAAACATATCAGGACGTTCGTGGGGTGCGTTCTCCCTTTGATGATCGTGAAGCGGCTTCCGAAATCTTAAGAGATCTTTTGTCGAAGACCGCGGGAAGGGAGGCATTATGGAAAAATTAACCCTGACCAAAGTTCTAGAGCTTTGCGGCGGACGATCTGAAGCACAGACTTTAAATAAAGTGACCGTTTCTGGGGTAAGCACGGATAGTCGAGAAATCCGCGGAGGAGATCTATTTGTGGCTCTCAAAGGGGATCGTTTTAATGGCCACGATTTTCTCAATGAAGCAGTGGAAAAGGGCGCGGCTGCAGCGATGGTGGAATCTAAGGAGATGCAGAAACGTCCGTGCGCGATCCCTCTTGTTTATGTCGATCATAGCTTAGCGGGTCTTCAACTATTGGCTAAAAATTATCGAGCTTCGCTCCAAATGAAGACCGTGGCCGTCGT
This sequence comes from uncultured Verrucomicrobiota bacterium, assembly GCA_964450905.1. Classification (GTDB taxonomy): domain Bacteria; phylum Verrucomicrobiota; class Verrucomicrobiia; order JABWAM01; family JABWAM01; genus CAYVFJ01. The sequence goes on along the minus strand of CAYVFJ010000253.1, from coordinate 1,874 downwards.
GGGTTCCAATGGAAAGACGAGCACCAAGGAAATGGTGGCCTCTGTTTTAAGTACTCAATTTTCAGTGCTCAAAAATATAGGAAATTTGAATAATCACGTTGGGGTTCCTCTGAGTCTCATGAGATTAAAATTATCTCATCAAGTAGGTGTCTTAGAGATAGGAACCAATCACCCTGGTGAACTCGCTCCTTTATTGGAAATGGTTCAACCTTTAGCGGGTGTCATCACAGTCATTGGAGAGGAACATTTGGAATATTTTCATGATTTGGAAGGGGTTGCTCAAGAAGAAGGAACTTTGGCGGAAGTGTTGCCTGAACACGGGCTATTGGCGCTTCATGCGGATGATGAATGGAGTTCTTCCATCGCGCGTCGGTGCAAATCGAAGGTGGTTTATTTTGGGTTTTCTCCATCCGCGGAGTATCGAGCCACAAACATCCGCGTTCACATGCGTGAAACTCAGTTTCAGATGATCACTCCTAGAGGAAGTCAGGAAGTGAAATTGAAATGGCTCGGACATCATCAAGTGGCAAATGCGCTTGCGGCTGCAGCCGTGGGCGAATTTTTCGGACTTGAATTAGATCAAATCCGGCGGGGATTAGAACTCACTTCTCCAGTTAAAATGCGGATGGAAACAAAGATGACGCGTCGTGGAGTGCTGATTATCAACGATACGTATAACGCTAATCCCAGTTCTGTGCGTGCCGCTTTGGCTACGGTTCGTGATATGCCGATTTCTGGAAGACGCTTTGCGGTGCTTGGTGAAATGCGTGAACTTGGGGAGTTTTCAGAATCCGCGCATCGTGAAATAGGGATCCGAGCAGTAGAAAGCGGGATAGATATTTTGGTGGTGATCGGTGAGGAAGCAAAAGTCATCCTTCAGGGAGCTTGTGAAGTCAAACAACGAGCGATTCAAACAGAATTTTTTCTGGATACGAAGTCGGCCAGCGAATTTTTAAAGGAAAGGACGCATCCTGGCGATGTGGTGTTAATGAAAGCATCTCGGGGCGCTGCTTTAGAAAGAATCTTAGAAGGATGGGAATGAAAGATTTATTTATGTTATTTTATCTTTATCAATATAACGACGTATGGTCGCCTCTACGGGTTTTTCAATACATCTCCTTTCGAGTGGTGATGGCCGCTTTGACGGCAATGGTTCTTTCTATTCTGATTGGACCATGGGTCATCCGTAAATTAAGCGAGCTAAAAATTGGACAACCCATTCGCACAGCGGAAGAAGTCCACCGTCTTCATGAGCTGCATCGTCAAAAGAAAGGGGTGCCTACCATGGGCGGCGTTCTTATTATTTTGGCGGTGACGGTTAGTTCTTTGCTTTGGGCTCGACCGGACAGCATGTTTGTCGGTTTATCAGTTGGTTCAATGATTTTGTTGGGGATGGTTGGATTTGCGGACGACTATCTCAAAGTGGTTCGAAAACAATCCAAAGGATTGACGGCACGCGCGAAATTAGCTGGACAACTCCTTCTGGCGCTAGGGGTAGGATGGGTATTGGTTTGGCATCCTGATACTCGTGAAGAAGCCCGAAAATTATTAGTTCCATTTTATAAACATGCTGTGATTGAAAATCTGGGTCCCCTTTTTATCGTATTAGTTTGTTTGGTGGTGGTGGGATCTTCGAACGCAGTCAATCTTACGGATGGACTGGATGGGTTGGCGATTGGATGCACCGTGACGGTGGTTTTGGTTTATGGATTGATTGCTTATCTCACTTCTCACGTGAAATACGCTCTTTACCTTCACTTAAATTATATTCCGAATGCAGGAGAATTAGCGGTGGTTTGCGCGGCGCTGTTCGGAGCGTCGATGGGTTTTTTATGGTACAACTGTCATCCAGCGCAAGTTTTCATGGGTGATAC
>CAYVFJ010000252.1:0-2535 GCA_964450905.1 uncultured Verrucomicrobiota bacterium | reverse complement strand
CAGGCAGTTTCCTTCGAAGGTGAGTTGCCGAATTTGATGGGTTTCCAACTGATAACTCCAGATATTAAGTTGGTTTTCCTTCATTCCGTCGAAGAGAATTTGTTTTCCGTTAGGGGACCAAACTGGATTTCCGCAATAACTCTCGAAACGCGTGATTTGCTCGTCTTTATTTTCGATCAGATCATGAATGTAAATTTCGAAACAACCTGTTTTTTTAGATTGATAAACTAAGTAACGATCTCGTGGGCCGAAGGAGGGCGCCAAATCATAATAGTCATTTTCTGTGATAGGACGGCTTTTACCTGAATCCATATTTAACAACCAAATTTCACTACGATTCATTCCGCCACCTGCGACGAAAGCCAAGAATCTACCGCTTGAAGACACCGTAGGATAACGATGTAAACCAGCAGATTCGTAAATTTTTTTCTTTTCTTTACCGTCCACGGATACATTCCAAATACTTGTGTCATCTCGGATATCTTTGCCACATCGACTTAGGACCAAGTGATCTTCATCCATCCATCGAACATCGTTCAACGATCCTAATTCTTTCAAAATGATTTGCGTTTTCTGAGTGGTTCGATTCCAGATCTTCAATTCTCCAACGAGATTTCGATAAATTAACCGATTTCCGGAAGGCGACCAACGCGACTGTCTTTTGTCTTCTTCGGATTCAATGAGAGGCCGACGATTTTGACCATCCTGTCGCATCTGCCATATCTGCCAATAACCTTGATCATAATGAACGAATGAAATTGTTTCGGCTTTTGCATAGTAACAAAAGAGCATGCACCAACCCGTTATCCGTAGGAAATGAGAGATCATTAAGTTTTGATGGGATTTATCTCACACAGAGTCACAGAGTTCACAGAGATATCCGAGGCATTTGTCCCGCCTCTGAGGCGGGACAAATGCCTAGTTTCTGATCTTTTTCTCTCCGCGGTCTCTGCGCCTCTGCGTGAGATTCTTCTGCTAAAAAAAACAAAAAATTATTTTAAAGGGGATTTCGACCATATCCAGGTTCCCATTCCAAGAACAAAACCAAAAATGATGTGTGCGGCGAGAGTAACCCAAATAAAGGTGATTGTTAATCTAATTCCTAATTCTTTTGTGTAAGGGCTCAACAACAATCCGCCTTCCACCACTAAGGCCATCAAAATGCCTGCGTACCAATAGCGATCTTTTTTTGGATCAAGCAGAGTGGTGTACATAATTCCAAAGGTGATTCCGTTGCTAAAATGATAAATCCATCCTACTCCATGACACAACCAAGAATAAGCGATTTGTTCTGTGGGTTCACCTAGAATCATCGCGCCGAATCGTGGAAAAACCTTAAATAGAGGGAGGTATGGCATCCAGTTTTCTATTCCCCATGTTTGAGAATAGACAAAAGGCAATCGAAAAAGGTCATAAGCAATTGTGGCGAAGAAACCGACCCAACTTCCTATCCAAATCCTTCGATAAAGGAGTCGATTGCCTTTAAGATAATCCGCGGTTGCAATGAAGATGAGGAGGATCAATGCCGGCAGAAAAACGGTCCAACTAAAAAATCTCATGGAACAGAGTTGATACAAATCTGCCAACAAACAAGCGATCGAAGTTGCCGCAAGAGAGAATACTACGGCTCGCCAAGGCCAACTCCAGAAAGAATATTTTGTGGTGTGCGGAGACATCCCTATAAAGTGTATTATCCTTGTCTAAACATGCTTATAAATTCTGTTAATTCTGCATGCCACTCTCCGTAGGGTGGTCTAAATTTCAAATATTTTTGGTTAGAATTAACGCGCTGTCAGAGGGGGAATTTTTTTGCTTCTCTTTTTTCTGATATTGCCTTTTGAAGAAGAAAGAATCATTCTTATAGGCTCAATAGGAGATCCCTGAATCAGTGATCGAGGGGTAATTTCCACAATCTTCCCGTCTTTGGAAGCAGAGTGAGTGATTGTAATCACATCCGTCCCACGAGGGCCTTTGTGGACATCTTTCATATCCACCATAAAAAGGCAGGAACCAAAACGGATGATGTCATGATGTCGCAACACTTGACGGTTTATACTTTGCCCGTTCACATAAGTTCCGTTGGTAGAGCCATTATCACGAACTACGAAATCATTGCCTTCGACAATAATCGACGCATGATTTCTAGATACACTATCATGAAGAACTCGAATTTCTGATGTATCATCACGCCCAATCATGAGTGTGGCTCGTCCCAATTGAAAAATCTGACGCGGCGAATCTTCTGTGAGTAAAATCAGGGATGGCATAAGGGTTTTTACTTATCTTTTCATTTTAATTCTGATTTAACGATCCAATCTGCGGTAAGTATCTGATAAACATCCCTTGTGACTTCACAAATTAACAATTGATTTTTCCAAAGGAGATAATATTTTTTCTGAGACGTTTCACGTCCCACAAGCAATTCTTGATCCGCGGATTTTCCATCCCCTTCATATTTTATTTGATAGGAAATCAAGGGTGTCTCCAAGCCATATTGTTTCATGCTCGTGTTGAGAGCTGTTGAGACGATTTTTT
>CAYVFJ010000251.1:0-6195 GCA_964450905.1 uncultured Verrucomicrobiota bacterium | reverse complement strand
GCGTTGTATCTTGAAAAAGACCGGCCAAAAAATTCAGTTTCAGAGGATCGGTTCCATGTTCTGTTGTTATTTTTGCGATCAACCTGTTTTTAATTTTACAGACGCAAAAGCTTCTCGTGTGCGGCAATTTGCGCTATTTTTTCATGGGATGTTAGAGCACGGAATTTATTTAGCGCCTTCACAGTTTGAAGTCGGTTTTATTTCCACAGCACACACCCAAGCAGACATCGATACGACATTAAAAGCAGTTGAAAAAAATCTTACTGCAATGAAATAACAAAGTGTGTCAATACACCCACAATCATCGCAAGTGTGATGCTGGCAAACGTGCCGACAATGACGTAGTCAGTTCGTTTTCGCTGATCAGATTTGGAGAGTTCTCCTATGCGAAAAATTCCTTTTGTGATCATCAGCCCTGCAATGAGAATGTATTGACCGATTAAGGAACAGGTTAACGTAAAAACACGTTCAAAATAGCCGATCCATTCACTCGATTGCGTTAATCCCGTTATAGGTTCATTTCCGTTATTGTTAGAAGATGGGTTTGCGAGTTCATTTTGCCATGGCTTAAGAAAAAGACCTATTCCAATTGTCAACGGTCGTCCTACGAGAAGATAGGCCGCAATACAGGCTTGCCATTTAAATGCAATCCATTGAGTGAGGGGCATGGAAAACATCGTTGTTTTATGAACAATCCACCATGCGCATAGCCAAAGAACGATGATATGAGCTGTCTGATCGACGATATACCAGTAAATGGGATCGCCTTTTAAGCGGGGCTTAATCCAGTCAAACACCACATGAGTCAAGAAGACAACCAAAACAACTTTCCATACAGCGGCGCTCCAACAGAGTAACCACGTGATCAGGCCTAATTCAAATGCATGAAGAAAAAGCCAGCTTAAAACGTGCGCTTTTTTTAAAGCCATTTGCTCTGTTTGAAAAACAAAATCCCCAACGAGATGGGCTATAAAAAGAATGAGAAAAGGCTCAATGAGTTGCACAACACTTCTTCCCTGCCATTTTGGAGATAAGAGATCAACTCTAAAATCAATTAAAATTGATCAGAAAATAGTTTACATCATTCGTCAGAGGACTATATAGAACCTTATGATTTCAGCATTCGCGCCAGGACGCCTTGAGTTGATCGGGAATCATACCGATTATAATGAGGGATATGTGATGGCGTTTGCCATTCCTATGGGAATTACGATGGAAGGAGAAATCCGAGAGGATCGAGAGGTTCATATTCATAGCAAAGAATTTGGTGAAGATTCCTTTTCAATCGATTATATTCAAAAAAATCCTCATACCCCATGGTCAAATTATTGCAAAGGAGTTCTTCTGCAATTCCAGCAAGCAGGCGCTCCTCTCCGTGGATTTAACGCGGAAATTATGAGCACGCTTCCATCCGGAGCGGGGATGAGTTCAAGCGCTGCGCTTGAAGTGGCTACCGCTCTTTTTGCGCAGAAATTATTTAACTTTGAATTCGGGGACATGTCGGACCCAAATATTCGAATGAATTTGGCTAAACTTTGTAGAACCGCGGAAAACAATTTTGTTGGAGTTCAATGTGGAATTCTTGATCAAGCAACTTCTCTTTTTGGGAAAAAAGATCATGCCGTTTATTTAGATTGCCAGTTGGGAACTGTCGAAACTTTTCCGTTGCCTCCGGATATCTGTTTTGTGGTTTGTCATACGGGAGTTAGGCATATGCTGTTGTCTTCCAAATATAACGCGCGTCGCTTGGAATGTGAAGAGGCGGTCAAGGTATTACAAATGAACAAGTTTTCTGTGAAAGCTTTGCGTGATATTTCGTCAGACGAAATTCGTCGAGATTCAGCCCTTTTCATTCCAAGAGTTTTTCAACGCGCCATGCATGTCACCAGCGAAAACGAACGTGTCTTAGCCGCAGTCAAAGCTTTGTTACAAAGGGATATCGTAAGTTTTGGTCAGTTGATGTATGAATCGCACGAGAGTTCGCGTGAAGCATTTGAAAACAGCACGTCATTTTTAGATCAACTGGTTGAAATTGCGAAAGCTTTGCCTGGCTGTCTTGGAGCGCGTCTAACCGGAGGCGGATTTGGTGGGGCAACCATCAGTTTGGTTTATCGCGAAGATGCCGAAACTTTTATGGCGGAGCTGACCAAACAATATCGTGAAAAAAGCGGTAAAGAACCTCAAGCCTGGCTTGTGGAAGCTTCCGATGGCGCGGCATAACCAAAAACGATAAGTCTCAAGTCACAAGACCAGAAATGATCGTGGTCTTTTAGCTTTCGATCATTCCCATTTGCTTAAGACTGATGTGTCCGTGGGGGTTGTGTTCGGAAGGAAAGCCAATAATGACATGATCGAGCAATGGGATGCCCACTATTTTTCCGGCTTGAACCATTTCTCGAGTGGTTCGTATGTCATCCGGACTTGGTTTAGGATCGCCACTCGGATGATTATGAACCAAGACAACATGCGCGGCTGAAGAGGAAATAGCTTCCCGATAAACTTCACGCGCATGAATCAGAGTTTGACTCAAAAGGCCGCTTGAAACTTCGTAACATCGAATCAAACGAAGTTTGGTGTCTAAAGCCAGTCCATACAAGACTTCTACATTCAAGTAACGCACACGTTCAGCCATGTATTGATAAATTCGTTCCGGTGTGTCTAATGGATGACGTTGAATCGATTGGGTGTTGACGCGTTCATGGATAGCAAAAGCGGCTTTCAAGAAAACTGCTTTGGCTTTACCGATCCCTTTCATTGTCGAAATTTCAGATACGGTACATTTCCCTAATTCTTCTAAATTTCCGAACCGTTGTAAAAGGAGATCCCCAAGTCTAACTGCCGAAACTCCTTTACGGCCTGTTCTCAAAAGAATCGCTAATAATTCAGCGTCTGTGAGGCTTGCTGATCCCAGACGTGCCAGACGTTCTCTTGGGCGATCATGTTCGGGAATTTCTCGTATCAAGCTACCGGAAGAATGGGCCATAAATTATGAAGGAGAATGATTTGTCAGTTGTAATTGGTAAGTTTTATCCAGGTTAGACCAGAATTTCGTCCATGGGAAGAGTTTCCCAGGGCAGTCGCTATCTTCTCCATAAAATTGGCCGTGTCCCAGAACATGACTATCCGGGATCGAGAATTGTTTTTGAAGTCGCAGCACAAGTTCAGTCAGAGATTTGAGTTGAAGAGGGGTAGGCTCTCTACTGCTAAAATTACCCACAAAACAAATTCCGATGCCATATTCGTTTAAGTAATCCTGATGACAATGTCCTCCGTGGATTTGATATTTCCATCGTCGTCCTTCCACAATCGCTCCATCTTTTAATCCAGCGCTTCCATTTCCGATTAAGAAATGATAAGCCATCCCATTTTCCATTCCTCGTTGTAAATGTCCGGATTCAATAATGTTTTCATTTCCAGAATTTGCGCCGCTATGATGAATGACAATATATCGCCACGGCCGCATTTGAACCGTTTTTTCTTCGGATGGGGGTAGGGAAGAGGATGATGAACTTTCAGTCAGACTGTAAAGGGAAGGAATGAGCCAACCGATGAGAAAGAAGAGAACGATCCCAAAAGATTTGAAAAAGAACTTCATCTTAAATCACAGCTAGTTTCTAAAAAGCGCAATGGATGGTCGGGTTGAGTATATATTGAAGCGGTTCTTATAATTCCTGACAGCATGAAGCTGTTGCTAGATTCATGTGGGGCGTCATAATTTATGAAAACTTGCGAACAATTTCACGAGGTGTTGCAATCAGTGGAACGCTGACATCAGAGCTTTGAAGAAGTAAGGTGAGTTGCTGGTGATCGATACTTCTGAGATGTGCGTCGCTGGTAAGGAGAATTCGGCAATTTAATAGTGCGGCCTCAGCAAGAATAAGTGCATCATTCATTTCTTCGTTTGGGATGAGTTTTTCACGACATAATTTGGCTGCAATTTGTTCCACAATTCCATGACCAACAGGGATAAAGTTCATGAGATGAAATCTCCATTCGAACACCATTTTTTGAAATGCTGTCATAGCAGTAACCCGAAGTTGTTGGTCAAAGCTTCTATCAGCAATGTAAGCCAGTTCTTGTCCTGTAGTAGGTGGAATAATGATTTCCACAGAAGCTAGTCGAGTTCGGATAAGACTCACGGCATCCCATACATGATCTAAACCTTCAGCTAAATGGAGCAGGACGTTTGTATCAACGGCGACGAGTGTGTGTCGCTTTGGTTGGAGTTGCATAAGCAAGTTGCATGGCGCGTTGCATGAGACGCTCACGATCCGTGTCGTTCAACTTGTTGCAACGCTTGCGGTTTTTCTCGGCTGCTTGATTAAGAGCTTTTTCTGTTTCCAAGAGATGTGCTGATGGCTTCATAGGTCGAGAGATACGGTTAAATCGCTTCTTCTCCATAGACAAGTCGGATAGCTTTTACCATATTTTGCTGTCGTTGTTCATCCGTAAGTTTATTGCAACGAATACGAAGCTCTTTACCCACCATGGTTCCTGGAGATTCCTTTTCTTTAGCCTCTTTCATATCTTTACTCGAAATATGGTGGAGTTTTTCGAATATGTCAAACCACAAGAAACAGAAGCCCTGGGTTGCCAATTCTTCAGCCAGCAAGGTGGCCACCCGATCATTACTGCCAATACGCGGACTGAGTTCGCCCGCGTAACGTTGAGAAAAGAAAGAGATGGGTAAATGCAAAAGATGCCATAAAAATTTACTTGAAGTCGTCAATGCCAACTTGACCTCGAGCCGTGAGAGATAAGTTTGTTGCAACCAAGTGAGAGATGCTAGGCGCCTTCTAAATTTATCTTCGGCAAAATTTGGTTGCGCGCAAGTTGAAGAGCAATTTCTTCGCGCTCCGCCACCGTGGTCGTTTGAACAAGTTCTAAACGGTTTTTCACAGCTTGTTGCATGAGATCAGACAACTCAAATCCGCTGGAAGTCGTTTTGGATCGTTTTCAGTTCATGGTGAAGTCTGTAGTATCCGTTCCACAATCATGGTTAAAGAATCTTTCTCGGACAAGTTTAACCAAATCATTCCAGGTTCCTTTTTAAACCAGGTGAGTTGGCGTTTTGCGAAATTCCGCGTTTTCTGTTTCACGAGAGCGATGGTTTGATCTAAAGCCAGTTCTCCATCAAGAAAATGCATCACCTCTGGATAACCAATGGCTTTGCAAGCGGTAGGCGTATTTTTAAGCCCTTGTTTGACGAGAACTTGAACCTCTTCTATAAACCCTTGTGCAAACATAAGATCGACACGCGCGTTGCATCGTTGATAGAGCTCTTCACGTGGACGATTAAGCCCGATGAGGATTGACTTTTGAAATGTGCCGTTAAGATTTTTGGTTGCGTCATTTTTCCATTGAGTTTGGACTTTGGAAATGGAATATCCAGTAACAGTAAAAAATTCCAAAGCGCGAATCATTCTTTTTCGATCATGAGCATCGATTTTTTGAGAAGCCATGGGATCCGTTTGAACCAGGTGTTGACGGAGTGTTTGAGTATTTAATTTTTCTAATTCATTTCTTATTTTTTCGTCTTTTCCTGGCCCCTCAAAAAGTCCTTGAGTTAAAGCGCGCAAATACAAACCGCTTCCACCTACAACGACGGGCTGAGCTCCTCTGGCCTGGATTTCTGATGAAGCGGAGCAAGCGAGTTTTTGAAAGAGCGCCACATCACAAGCTTGATGAATCGTAAGTGTATCAAGCAAATGATGAGGAACCCCGCGTCGTTCCTTAAGAGTAGGCTTTGCCGTGCCAATATTCATTCCTCGATAAATCGACATGGAATCTGCAGAGACGATCTCTCCACGAATTTTGAGTGCAAGTTCTATGGCAACGGCGCTTTTGCCAACGGCTGTTGGACCAAGGATAAAAATGGGTGGCGTTGTTTGAAGAGAAAGATTCATACCGAATGATCCTGAATTTCAGCAACCACTTCGACAAGTTGGATTATGAATAAATTTTACGAAACCAAGCCTGTTGTTCAACCAAACCTGAATACGGCTCTGGAGGATGTGTTTTAAGAGCCAACTTAAAGTTCTCGGAGAGCGTTATCATCGCTCGCATTGTATTTGCATGTTTCACCTCCTCAAAACGAATCCGTTCCAATTCTGGGCCAGCTCTTTTCCAGGTATCAACCCAGCGCTTCATCAAAGCTCGTTCTTTTTGCGTCAGGCCACAACTCTAACATATTGA
>CAYVFJ010000250.1:0-4717 GCA_964450905.1 uncultured Verrucomicrobiota bacterium | reverse complement strand
GTCTTGCTCAAACAAAAATCATCTGAAAAAGAAAAGATTCATCATGCCCTTCAAGATGGTGAAGACTACGAACTTCTCTTTACTCTTCCGTCTCATCTATTCGAACCACTCCAAAAGAAATGGAAAAAACATTTTTATCTTAAACTCACACAGATTGGTAAGGTGCGACCTGGAAGTTTTGGCATTCAACTAAAAGAAAATTCTGATTCTTCCCATTTAAAACCCTTCCCCACTCCCTCTAACGATCATTTTCGAAAATGAACGAAGTTTTTATTTCTCATTCAGAAAAAGAAACCCTAGATTTTTCTGTCAAGTTAGCTCAGTCTCTTGGGGGAGGAGAAATTTTTGCTTTGAGCGGCGATCTTGGTTGTGGAAAAACGACCTTTGTGAAAGGTCTCGCTTTAGGTTTACAGATTTCCAAAACGGTCACGAGTCCTACTTTCAATTTGGTGCATCGCTATCTTGGCGGAAGGCTTGTTCTGATTCACTACGATTTGTATCGTCTAAAAAAAATGTTTGAAATTGAAGCTCTTGATTTAGAAATTGAAATGGAAACCAAAAGCATCCTGGCCATCGAATGGCCTGACTTAGCAAAACCTCTTTTACCCATGAATCGAACTCAATGGATCCTTTTCGAAGAGATGGATCATGATCAACGCAAAATAACCATCCATTGAGCCTTTATTTTGGACTGGATTCTAGGTTCCGAATTCTGTCTTCTTATCGCTATGCCTACCAATGTTCTTGATCGTCGTGTGGAACATGATTGGTACCATGGCGAGGTGCCCGTCAATGTGGTTTTTGACGACGGCTTTTGGTTGGAAACAACTCAGGTTTTTCGGTTTTGCAAGTCTACACAAAATCCGGCGGTTCGTTTTGGGAAATATTGTTCGGTTTATGCAGGCTGTTCCTTTGCCGTGAAAGGACAAGGACGTTGTACAGTTGGGGATTATACTCTCATGAACGGCGTGATGGTGATGTGTGAAGAGGAAATTACCATTGGCAGTTACTGTCTTATTTCATGGAATGTTGGAATTGCAGATTCGGATTTTCATCCCTTGGATCCTTTGGAAAGAAAGAAGGATTGCATGGTTTTAAATCCTTTTTTGGCAACGGGCCCACGTCCCTCGATTGCAACGAAGCCTGTGCATATTGGTGATAATGTTTGGATTGGCATGAATGCGATTATTTTGAAGGGCGTGACAGTCGGAGAAAATTCAGTGGTTGGAGCGGGCGCAGTGGTGGTTCGTGATGTTCCACCCAATGTGGTTGTGGCTGGAAATCCTGCTCAGATTGTGAAGAAGCTTTGATAAAATGTCTTCTAAGAAGAAACGAATCGTGGTCACCGGTTTTATGGCAACCTGTCCTATTGCAGGCGTGGTCTGGCAACATCTTCATTATATTTTGGGGTTCAAACAATTAGGATACGACCCCATCTATATTGAGGATTCAGCTCGCCATCCGTATCACCCAAAAACATTTGATGTGGGTGAAACAGCTGTTCCGCAGGTTGCAAAAATCATCCACGATTTGGCTCGAAAATTTGACTTTCGATGGTCTTACCGAGCGCGGTTTACTTGTCCGATGCAGATCTACGGTGATCTTACGGATTGTCAGATTGCTGAAACTTTTGCGAACGCTGAAGCGACCTTCAATCTATGTGGCGCTCAAGAGCTGCACGATGAAGTTCTTAAATCACGATGTTTGGTTTATGTGGAAAGCGATCCTGGAGTGGAACAAATTAAATTGGATCAAGGAAAGACGGACACTCTCTTGTATTTAAAAAGTCATCATGCCCATTTTACTTTTGGAGAAAATCTAGGCCAAGCCGATTGTCCATTGCCTACGGGAGGATTTCAGTGGTATCCCACGAGACAGCCCGTGGTGATGGATCTGTGGAAAACTAAAAATAAAGAATCAAAAACCAAGAATCAGAAATTACGTTGTACGACAGTGGCAAATTGGGAAACAAAGGGGAAAGATATCGTTTGGAAGAATCAGATTTATTATTGGTCTAAAACATTTGAGTTTCTTAAGTTTTCAGATATTCCAAGATATATCGGAAATTCATCTGTCATTTGGGAGCTTGCCACAGATATGAGTAAGGATCCCGCATCGAAACAACTTTTTGAACGTCAAGGCTGGCAACTCTCTAATCCCTACGAAATCTCTAAAAATTATGATGACTACATTCGGTACATTCAAGAGAGCGATGTAGAATGGACTGTGGCTAAGGATCAATATCTACGCTTGAAAACAGGATGGTTCAGTGACCGGAGCGCCTGTTATTTAGCGGCAGGCCGTCCCGTGATTACCCAGGATACTTCTTTTGGAAAATACATTCCTACGGGCGAAGGACTTTTTGTTTTTCGCAGCGCAGAAGATATTCGTTCCGCAATGGAAGCCATTACAAAAGACTACTCAAAAAACTCAATGAAGGCATTCGAAATTGCTCGGGAATATTTTGCTGCAGAAAAAGTTCTGGGAAGAATGTTGGAGAAACTAGGAATTTAAAAGTTTTCTTCAAGCGGGAACCTGATTTTCCTGTTGCGGAACAAAAACTTGTTCCACAATGATTCCTTGTTGTGAGGCAAGAGAGGTCTCTACATTCTGGATGCTTAGAATAACTTGCGGGTTGTCTTTCATTTGGCTTTGAAATTTTTCCAAAAGCACTTCTTCTTCTCTAAGCCGAACTTCTTCTCTAAGCGGAGCCTCGATTTGTTTGTCTAACTCTAATGAATGTCGTTTCTCTTCAAGAGGAGCCTCGATCTCTTGATCTAACGAACGTCGTTTCGAACGGCGGTTTTTCTTATTAATCCGAGCTTCACGCAATTCGAGTTCGATCGCTGGAAGCAATCGTGTGATATGATCTCTCATAAGAGAACCATGAAGCTCCGTTTTCATGGCCGACACAAGAATGTCCTCACCCACAGTTCCTGAAATCACAATCAAGGGGATATGAAGACCCGTTTCTTCCAATACTTTGAGAGCATCGTGCCCATCAAAATGGGGCATCACATAATCTGTAATGATCACATCCCATTTCTGTTTTTTTAAAGAGTGCTTCATAGTTTTTGCCGTATCAACGCGTCTAAAAGTCAGATCGTATCCAGCGTTTTTAAGTTTTTCAACTAAAAGCGCGGTGTATGGATCAGAATCTTTAACGATTAAAGCTCTCAGGCGACCTTTTTTATATATTTTCATAGAGTTATTCTTTCTTGTTTAAACAAGTTTTTTCTTGTTGATGCAAGAGTACAATAAAAAACGAAATCTGACAATCAGGGAGGCACCTGAATTTTATGATTAAAAAACCCCTACTTTTTATAGGGGATTCCCCTATCTACGTAATACGTTCGTCTTGGACATATTGAACGGCCTGTTTCATCAATTCGAGGCCATTTTTAAAATGCATTTTTTCTTTGATATGCGCGCGATGAGATTCGATCGTTTTTATGCTGAGACGAAGTTTTTCTGAAATTTGGCGTGTGCCATGTCCTTGGCCGATGAATCGAAACACTTCGAGCTCACGATTTGTGAGGAGGCTTATCGTTGCCGAAGCGCTTTGTTTTTCCCCAACGATGGAACGTAAAAATCTTGCTTGCATTTTCTCACTGAGATAAATTCCTCCGCTTAGAATTTTACGGATAGCTTTCAGCACATTTTCAGTGGCTTCTCGTTTCATGATATAACCGTGGGCGCCAGCTCGTAAGGCTCTTTCCGCGTAGAGAGATTCGTCATAGGTTGATATAATGAGTGTCAACAATTTTGGATATCTCTTCTTAACATCCTTCGTTAATTCGATTCCGTTGGCATCGTTGAGAGAAATATCGACAATCATAAGATCGGGTTTCAAATCGGCGATGGCATCAAGAGCTTGATGGTCGTTTTCTGCTTCGCCGCAAACCATCATGTCGGTTTCTAAATTAATGAGTTGTGCCAATCCGTGACGAAGTAGTGGATGATCATCCACTACAAGAATTCTTTTTTTTGGGGTGTCATGAGAGGTAGATTCCACAAGAACGTTAGGATATGCCAATATTTGAAAAGAGCAAACAAAAGATGTGTCTTACGACTTTTGCATGGAATCTGTCGCGTGAGGGAAGAAACATGTGACGGTCATTCCTTGGTCAGGATTTTTTTGAACGAGGAGTGAAGCTCCCATCATTTGAGCTCGACGGTTCATGATCCGCAGGCCCATGCCTGTTTTAGTTTTTGATGATAACTGGAAACCCATGCCATCATCTTTGATGATGAGGGCATTTTTATTTTCTTGAGTCATCAGGACGATAGAAACTTGTTTTGCCTGACCATGTCTGACCGCGTTATGAACCGCCTCCTGAGCGATACGATAAAGATGGGTTGCCGTTGCCACGTGGCTGAGATTGAGTGAAGGATCATTTTTGAAAGAGCACGAGACTTGGTACGTTTTTTCTATTCCGACTGCCAGTTTGGAGAGGGTTTCAATCAGACCGTGGGTTTCTAATTCCAGGGGGTATAATCGATTTGCCAGGCTGCGTGTGTGAGCGATTCCTTCATTGATGAGTTTGGTGATTTTAGCCGCGTCTCTCATTTCAGGAAGTTGTTTATCTGTAAGTTTTTTTTCCAGAGCTTTGCTAATGAACTCAACTCCCGTGAAATGTGAGCATAAACTATCGTGCAAATCCTGACCGATCCGTTGTTGAGCTTGTTCGCATATATCAAGAACCTCCTTTTTAAG
>CAYVFJ010000249.1:0-2646 GCA_964450905.1 uncultured Verrucomicrobiota bacterium | reverse complement strand
CAAATTGTAAGATCAATGTAACTGCATCAGAATCATAAGCATCATTGTCTTTTTCATGAAGATATCCACGAGCATATTTACAGACCATGTCAAAATGCAATTTCTCGTCTGTATTATTGAAGAACGGAAATGCAGCGCTCATATAAAAAACACGAACGGCTGAGATAAGACACAATAAAATCAGAATCATTCTTTCGTTTCGCCGAATCAATTCATCGATGTTTTTTTTTGACATGGAAGGGCGGCTTTATTCTGTCAAAAGGACGTCCTCTATGGCAGGATTAGCTCTTCTTCTGAAGAAATTTATTTTTTAATGAACACAAAGCGCCGATCTTATTTCATTATTTTTGGGTGGATCCTATGGTCGGCCGCCATTGTGACTCCTTTTATTTCAACGAATCTTCTCTCATTTCGATCGTTTTTTGAAGTCTTTCTTTCCGTGGGCAAGGCTTTATGGTTTTGGTTTTTTATTTTAGGGATAGGATGGAAAAGTATGAGATGGCTGCATGTTTTTGATGCTGGGAATCATGCCCTTCGTGATCGTTTATCACAACTTTTATTATCATGCGGTTTTGGTCTGGGAATATTCGCAACGATTGTTTTGTTAGTAGGAATTTTTGTGGGCGTAAGTTTTCAAATTTTTTTTATAGCTCTCGTTGTTTTGGCCATTATTATTGGCTGCGGCTGGCATGAACTTCTTCGAGAAATGGATGATGTCATTCAGATTTTGCGTTCGAAAGATTGGAAAAAGAAAGAAGTTCTGATCGGTCTAACTATTTTAGGAATCGTCTGTCTTCAGCTTCCAGCAGCTCTTACACCAACCCTTTATCCTGATACACTTCGTTATCATTTTGGATTGACCCATGTTTTTGAGCAAATTGGGAAAATAGCTCATCTACCTGACATGGCAGAAGCCAACATCGCTTCTAATTGGCAAATGATTTACATGCCTCAACTCTTGCTTTTTGGGGAAGCAGGCGCACAGGTCTTTAATTGGATGACACTGCTTCTCATAGCTATCGCAGTTGCCTTGACTGTAGGTCTTGAGAGCTGGTGGATGGCCTCTTTCGTTTTAGTTTCAACACCCTTTCTATTGGAAGTGGCTGGATTAGGAAACAATGATTTGGGGGTTGTTTTCTTTGTGGCCTTGATATGGCTTTCGTTCAAAACAAAGAATTTAAAATGTCCCACATTCGGAGCCGGAATATTTGCTGGCATTGCCATAGGCGCCAAATACAACGCTGGCATCTTTATCTTGGCCATTCTTATAGGATACGGATTATTTCCACTTCAACATTCGGAAAAGCGATGGAAACACATTCTCTTTTTTGGTTTAGGCGCTTGGATCGCTTATCTGCCATGGTTCATTCGTAACACGATTTGGACGGGCGATCCGTTTTATCCTATGATGAGCCATTGGCTGCCTTGGTGCGGTCAGGAAGGAAGATGGGTGGCTGAACATTATCTTCGTGAAATGAGTCATTATGGGAGAGAGCTTGAGGGGTGGCAGCGTATTTTATTTGCGCCATGGACTGTGGCGAAAGGAGATTCTTTTGAAAGCGACCTAGGAATCGTATACTGGTGCGCCATTCCCGCAATCGCTTGGGCTGTGTGGCGTCAAAAAGGTGGGCGCGAAATAAGAATGATAGCCGCTTCTAGTTTCGTAGGATGGTTGTTTTGGGCGATAGGCCCACAAGTGACTCGCTTTTTAGGCCCTCTCATTCCGTCTTTAGCTCTTGCTGTAGGATTTTCTTGGAAAGAATGGATGAAATTATTTCATCATAAATATCAGCATATCTTATGCTTTACCTTTCTAGGAATGATGATGGCATTGAATATCTGGCAAGCCATGGCTTCAGTTTCTGGATTTTCGAGTTCCTATCTCTTTCAAGGAATCACACGAGAGCAATACCTTGTTCAAAACAGCGCCGTCTATCGAATGGCTAGCTTGGCTGGAAAAATTGCGCTTCCGGAGTCGAAGGTTCTCTTACTAGGTGTCGTGGAACTTTTTTATTTTCAAACCAAAATCTGTATGAGCGGTCCATTTGATGAAAAATGGATTGTCAAACTTGCCACACAAAGTAAATCGTCACAAGAGCTTGCTTTGCTTTTGAAGGAAGCCCATATCGACCTGATTTGTCTTGATAAAAATCGGATGGACGGGATGGAGCAAAGATTTGGATATATGAGCTGGCCTTCGGAAGAAGTTCGCGATCGGTTTTTTGATTTTCTAAATCAAAAAACGCGACTTCTAAAAAAAGATGGAAACATTGATTTGTATCGAATTTTATAAAACAGTTTGGTTCAGACAATTGCCTGGGCTGCTTCTAATAAATCATTAAAGATAAAATCAAATTTAATATTTGGCAGTTTTTCAGTTTTTGAGCCTGCTCCAGATCGCACAAGGACCACCCGACATCCCGCTCGATATCCCATTTCTAGATCGGAGGGGCTATCACCAATGACGTAAGAAGCGCTTAAGTCTAAATGATGTTTTTTTGCGGCTTCAAGGATATATTTTGGTGACGGTTTTCGAACGTCATTTGGAGTATCCGGATGATGGGGAGAAATATAGATTTCCACAAAATGAACTCCGTAAGGACGCAAATACTCAGCCAAAATGGCATGTAAAGAGCGGGTATCTTC
>CAYVFJ010000248.1:0-3914 GCA_964450905.1 uncultured Verrucomicrobiota bacterium | reverse complement strand
CTTACTTATCGCTATGAAAAATTTCGCGCGATTTCTTCCGGGATTTTGGAAACAGCAGTGGTCACCTTTCTTCTTCTTATCGCTGTTCGTGTTTATGACGCTGGCCCAACTTCAAAAGCTCTCCTCGCGGCAAGTGTCAGTTTAGGTCTTCTTTTGACGCCTTTAACCGTTTCTTGGACAAGATATCTCGGCTGGCGAATCACTCGCGTAGCAGCTTTGATCGTGGCTGTTGGAGCAGTGGCGTTTCTTGGATCTGCTTTATTTTCGTCCTTACCGATATTTATCTTAGGAAGCGTGATGGGAATGGCGGCTTCAGCTTTGATCATTCCTCTTCTCACCCAAACTTATCAACAGAACTATCCGGACCATGAACGCGGAAAACTTTTTAGTCGAGCGATCATTGTTCGGGTAACAACCGCTTCTCTTTTTGGCTTTCTGGGAGGACTTTTGCTTCAAAAAAATGTTCAACATTTTCGCTGGCTGCTTTTTATTTTTGCAGGAGCATCCGCCTTTGCAAGTTATTGTCTTTTACAATATCCATCTCAACCCTTGAAAAGAAAAGATGTCACACACCCTCTTCATGCCATGCGATTCATCAAAATAGACCGTCTTTTTCGTTGGATGCTCATTTGTTGGATGCTGATGGGTTTTGCCAACTTGATGATGCTGCCGTTGCGTGTAGAATATCTGGCCAATCCACGATTTGGACTAAAACTCGATGCCATGACCATCGCCCTACTCACCGGAGTCATTCCCAATATCGCGCGCCTGATCTTGAGTCCGATATGGGGTTGGTTTTTTGATCATCTCAACTTTTTTATCTTAAGAATTGTTCTGAATCTAGGATTTGCTTTGGGAATTATCACTTTTTTTATTGGAGATAGCATTCCGTCTCTCTATTTAGGCGCGGTGATTCTTGGTATTTCGAATGCGGGCGGAGATATTGCTTGGAGTCTTTGGGTTACAAAATTGGCTCCTCCAGAGCATGTGGCAGATTATATGTCCGTTCATACTTTTCTTACTGGAGTTCGAGGAATTCTGGCGCCGATGATTGCCTTCCATCTGGTATTGCATTTTTCAATTCAAATCATAGGATGGTTCTGCGCGGGCTTAATTGTGCTCGCAGCCCTGATGCTTATTCCAGAAATCAAATCCGGTAAACAAACTCGCCCAGGAACAGTTCTTGTGGAAAAAGTTTCCGATTGACGAAATGAAAAAGATAGAGAAGATTAGAAAAGAGTTTTTGGTTCTTAATTTTTAGTTTTAAGTCATGAAAAAAGTTGATAAAGATACATTCGGAAACTAAGAACTTAAAGAGATGGTTAAACTTACTGATCTGCGGGAAATTTTGCATTACGTTCCACGATTTCGCGAAAAGGTTTTCGTGATCTCGATCGATGGTGAAATGGTCGAAGACGAAAATTTTTCCACTCTCATTTTGGATATTGCAGTTCTTCGTAGCCTCAATATCCGGGTCGCCATTGTTCACGGAGCAAGCCATCAAATTCGTTCTATCTCAAATGAGACAGGACAGACTGTGTCCAATACCGACGGAACAGGCGTAACCGATGCAACGACCCTTCGAGTTGCTCTGACAGCCGCCAACCGTCTGACCCACGAAATCATTGAAGGGCTTTCAGCCAATGATTTGCGCGCGGCCAGTTCAAATGCCATCATCGCGCATCCAGCCGGGATTCTTCACGGGGTTGATTATCAATTGACAGGACGTGTGGAACGGATCGACACAGAACTTTTAATCACTCTTTTAGATCGCGGGATCATTCCCGTAATTCCCCCTCTAGGATTTGATGGCGACGGTAAAACTTATCGTGTCAATTCCGATTCAGTGGCGCTCGAAGTGGCTCTTGCTCTTCGAAGCGCAAAGTTAATTTTTATTACGCCCAGAGACGGAATCCAAAGGTCTGGTTCTCTCATACGACAACTCTCCATTTCTGAAGCGGAAGATTTACTGAAAAAACATCGCCCCGAAGTTCTTCCAGAAATGATCTCCAAACTTGAACACGGACTTAAAGCTGTCAAAAATGAGGTCCCTCGTGTTCATATCATCAATGGCCGAGTCGAAGAAGGTCTTCTAGCTGAAGTTTTTTCTAAAGAAGGAATTGGCACTCTCATTTATGCGAATGAATATCAGTCCATCCGCAAGGCCATGAAAAAAGATGTCCAAAATATTCTTAAATTGATTAAACAACCCGTTGAAAATGCGGAGTTGGTCAAACGCACCCATGCCGAACTCGATCGACAACTCTCAGATTATTTTGTTTTTGAAGTCGATCGTAATCCGGTCGCTTGCATTGCTTTACATCCTTACTTGGAAGAAAAGAAAGCCGAACTGGCTTGTCTCCACGTCAGTCCAACTCATGAAAATGAAGGGATTGGCCGTAAATTGATGAATTTTGTTGAAATTCAAGCCCGAGAAAAAGGATACAAAGAACTCTTTTGTCTTTCCACTCAAGCCTTCAATTACTTCCAACAAAAAGGCGGTTTTATCGAGGGAACAGTGGAAGATTTACCCAAAGATCGCCGTGCCAAATACGAACAAAATGGGCGTAATTCAAAAATCTTGAAAAAACCTTTGGACGCGCATGTCGCAGCATGACACTTACAGAAATTCGTTTTCGGCTCAACGAACTCGGAGTGCGTCCTAGCCGTCAGCTTGGCCAAAATTTTCTTCATGATCAGAATGTAGCCAAACAGATCGTCGAGCTAGCGGATATCCATCCAGACGATCCAGTAATCGAAATAGGTCCTGGCTTGGGTGCGCTTACCCAATATCTGATCGAAAAAAAACCAAAGCTAACCCTCATAGAAAAAGATCATCGTCTTGCCCATTTCCTTCGCTCACATTTCCCTCAATTACAAACGATCGAAGGCGATGCGCTCTGCGAAATTCAAAATTCAAAATTCATCACCGCAGTTGCGGAACAGAAAATTCAAAATTATTTGGTTCTCGGCAACCTTCCTTATTCCGTCGCTTCACCCCTGATTGTTCGCCTTTGCGAAATGGATCTACGTCCTCAAAAAATGCTTTTTACAGTCCAACTGGAAGTGGCTCAACGACTGATCGCCCAACCCAAAAGTCGAGATTACGGATTATTGACCCTTCTCACCCAACCTTTTTATGAAATGACAATGATTCGTAAAATGCCCGCATCCATTTTTTGGCCTCAACCAGAAGTCACCTCTGCTCTTGTGAAAATGACGCGGCGATCCAGTCCACCCTTGATCCATGAGAAAGATGAATCACACTTTCGTAAAACTGTAAAAAAAGCATTCCAACAAAGAAGAAAAACGTTGGGGTCAATCTTCGGAAAAAACTTGCCGCCTCACATCCATCGAAATCAACGTCCCGAAGAACTTGACATTCAAGAATGGATCCAATGGATGAACGATCGACCAGAACCTAGAATTGAAGAGGAAATATTTGATGTCGTGAATCCACAGGATCAAGTAATCGGACAAGAACGTCGAAGTGAAGTCCATCGAAAAGCTCTTCTCCATCGGGCGGTTCATATTTTTATTTGGAATCATCGAAAGGAATTGCTCCTACAAAAACGTTCCGCATCCAAAGATGTCTCGCCCAATAAATGGGATTCTTCGGCGGCTGGACATCTTGAGGCCGGTGAAGATTATGATGATTCTGCGCGTCGCGAAAGCATGGAAGAGATCGGTGTTTTCGTGTCACTCAAACGCATCCAAAAATTTGATGCATGCAAAGAGTTAGGCTGGGAATTTGTGTGGCTTTACGAGGGACAATCTGAGGGGCCATTTCATTTTCCAAAAAATGAAATTTCCGAACTGCGCTGGTGGACGATCTCGGAAATTAATTTAGCAACCCAAAAACATCCCGACCAGTTCGCAGCATCCTTTCGTCATCTGTGGAAACAGCGTAACTA
>CAYVFJ010000247.1:0-3246 GCA_964450905.1 uncultured Verrucomicrobiota bacterium | reverse complement strand
GTGGCCAAGCCCTTTGTCCCATGGCCACAGGCGTCAGTCATCATATCAATCCGCGAGGTGATATTGAACCGTGTCCGATTATTCAATTTGCAACCGAAAACATTCGGGATCAGGAAAGCATTTATGATCTGATGAAAAATTCTTCTTATCTAAAAGATTTTCGTGAAATATCTGCCCAAGCAACGCGTGGTTGCATTGTTTTGGAACGTCCGGATTTAGTTCGTGAACTTGTGATGAAGCACGGCGCACGCGATACCACAGCTCGCGGCACAGCCATGGCTGAATTGCAATCGATGCAACCTCGTTTGAGTCAAAATATACCGGGCGAAGAAATTCCTGAAATCCATTGGCTGTATCGTTTTGCCAAAAAACATTGGTTCCATGATTTTGGAGTTTATCCTAATTCAAGTGGAAAAAATAAGACCATTTCATCAAAATGATCTAAAAGAAAAAAAGTTTCTATGCAAATCGCGCCCCTTGTTTTACCACGACCCATTCCTCAGCAACGGATTCGTCAACCTAAGAAAAATATTCCTCAGACAAAATTTGAGCGTGATGATCTTCTGCAAATCATTCGGCATTATGTAAAAAGGGATGCGCCAGTTCCTCCTATGCCGGTATCTGAGTTGCGTCAACATGCTGAAAAGATTCTGGCCGCAGCTCAAGTAAACCCGCTTTATTTGGATTATATTGGGATTCTTCTTAATAATGAAATGTGGCGTGAACCGCTTGCTTCTATTCCTTACGAAAGACGACTTCTTTTATTGCCCAAATGTCTTCGGATAGAAAGTAAATGCCCAGCTCCATTTGATGAATTTGGTTTATTATGTAAACAATGTGGCCTTTGTTCGATTCAAGATCTGCAAAACGAAGCGGAACGGTTGGGTTACGCTGTTTTAGTCGCTGAAGGCTCGGCCATTGTGATGTCCCTGATTCAAACGGGTAAAATTGAAGCGATTGTCGGAGTGAGTTGTCTGTCTGTATTAGAAAAAGCCTTTCCCTATATGGAAGCTGCGGCGATTCCTGGGATTGCAATTCCTTTGTTGCAAGATGATTGTATCGATACCACCGTAGATCTGGATTGGGTATGGGACGTGATTCATTTGACGAGTGACGATCAAACCCGTCGGCTTGATCTAGGAACTTTACGAGACGAAGTCGATACATGGTTTTCTCCGGAATCTTTGGAAGAAACGATGGGGCCTGTAAAAAATGAAACGGAACAAATGGCGCGTGATTGGTTATCGAGAGACGGCAAACGATGGCGACCCTTTTTGACAGTCTCTGCTTTTCAAGCTTTGCGAGATTCGCCCGAAGCAGAAATTCCTTGCGGCATGCGCAAAATTGCCATTGCCATCGAATGTTTTCATAAAGCTTCCTTGATTCATGATGATATCGAGGATGAAGATCGCCAACGTTACGGAGAAAAAACGCTTCATGAAGAGCATGGCGTGGCGATCGCGTTAAACGTGGGCGATTTTATGATTGGCGAAGGTTATCGTTTAATCGGCACAAGCCAGGCGCCTCCAGAAATCATAGTCGAAATGTTACAGGTTGCCGCGGAAGGACAGCGGAAGCTTTGTTGTGGACAGGGCGCTGAATTAAGTTGGACACGAAATCCTCAAGTCCTTTCCACGCTTCAAGTGCTTGATATCTTTCGTCAAAAAACAGCTCCTGCTTTTGAAGTGGCCATTTATTTAGGAGCCATTTATGCTGGGAAACACGAAGAAGTCGCTGAAAATTTAGAAGCTTATAGTGAAGCCTTGGGGATTGCTTATCAAATTCGAGATGATTTGGATGATTTAGAGAATGATGAAGAATGGAATGATCTCCGTTCCATGCGTCCTCATTTGCTTTTAGCGATTGCCTACGACCGAGCAAAAGAAGAAAAGGAAAGATTCTTAAAATCTGTTTGGGAAAAATCACCTCAAACAAGTGTGAATCATGAACAAATTCAAGCTCTTTGCATGGAACTTAAAGCCGACCAACGGGCACGCCAACTTTTAGAAACTTACAAGGAAGAGGCCATTCGTTCCCTGCAAGATCTTGAAAACGCCAATCTTAAAGGTCTGTTACGACGTGTGATTGGTAAAATCTTTAACGATACAGAAATTAAGGGGTGGTGTCATGAGTTTGAGACTCGAAATGTTACAGGTCGCACGGTTATCACCGAAGTTGTTGGGTGATTCTCGTGATCTAGTTCGAGATTTTTTACGATCTCAACAAAATAAGGACGGCGGATTCAAAGATCGCGGTGGCAAAAGCGATCTTTACTATACCGTATTTGGAATCGACAGTCTCGTTGCATTACAAGAAACCATTCCGTTCGATCTGATCGATCCCTACTTACGCTCGTTTGGAGATGGAGAAAGTTTGGATTTTGTTCATCTCGCATGTCTGGCCCGATGCTGGTCTGCTCTCCCTCAAGAACGTATGCCAAAACATGTCAGAACATCCATTTTACAGAAGATCGAACAATATCGAACAGTCGATGGAGGTTATCATCATCGGTTAGGCTGCGATGGAGGGACTGTTTATGATTGCTTTCTGGCTTATGGCGCTTATCAGGATTTAAAAATGGAAATCACAAATCCTGAGGGACTCATCCAATGTCTCGCCTGTTTAAAAACGAACGATGACGTTTGGAGCAATGAAAGGAATGTGCAGATTGGTTCCACGAACGCGACTGCCGCAGCGGCAACTCTCCTTCGTCATTTAAATATGAACATATCTCCATCGATAGGAGATTGGTTCATGACATGTTATCATCCACAGGGCGGATTCAGGGCGATGCCCCAATCTCCCATTCCC
Organism: uncultured Verrucomicrobiota bacterium; assembly: GCA_964450905.1. Classification (GTDB taxonomy): domain Bacteria; phylum Verrucomicrobiota; class Verrucomicrobiia; order JABWAM01; family JABWAM01; genus CAYVFJ01. The sequence goes on along the minus strand of CAYVFJ010000247.1, from coordinate 435 downwards.
GATCTACTTTCCACAGCGACGGTTCTGCACGCACTTGCAGGGTTACAGTATGATTTCTCATCAGTCAGAGAATCTTGTCTCGATTTCGTAGATAGCCTCTGGACGAACAAAGGAGCATTTCATGGGAGTTGGGCTGATGACCATTTGGATTGCGAATATACCTACTACGCGCTTCTTGCGTTGGGCCATTTAAGCCTGTAGAATGACACCATTGAGTTTTTAATGATGAAAACCATTCACTCAAAATTAAGAACTCAAAACTTAAGACTAACATAAGATAAGCCGGAGTAGCTCAGTGGTAGAGCAACGGTTTCGTAAACCGTAGGTCGCGGGTTCAATCCCCGCCTCCGGCTCCATTTTAATTACTTTTCCAAAAAATTATGGGATGGCTGTGAAATCTTTCGTTAAAACGCAAAATGTCATTCCTCTCCGCTA